>NZ_JBBYGR010000005.1:0-47655 GCF_038405005.1 Xanthomonas sp. JL1
ATCAACGCGTCAGATACTGATTGATCAAGTTTTCGTACGCTTCCTGGCGGCCGCTGATCTGCTTGGGCGCATTGCCGGCGGCATGTGCGGCCAGATCCGCCAGCGTGATCTTGCCTGCGGCAAAGTCGGCGCCGGTACCATTGTCGAAGCTGGCATAACGTTCGGCGCGCCACTGCTCCAACGGCGAGGACGTCAGCAGTGCATTGGCCACTTCCAGCCCGCGTGCGAACGCGTCCATGCCGCCGATGTGCGCCAGGAACAGGTCCTGCGGATCGGACGATTCGCGACGCACCTTGGCATCGAAGTTCAACCCCCCCGGTGCCAAGCCACCCTGACGCAGCACTACCAGCATCGCACCAACGGTGTCGTACAGATCGGTCGGGAACTGGTCGGTATCCCAACCGTTCTGCGGGTTGCCGCGGTTGGCATCGATGCTGCCCAGCAGGCCGGCATCGGAGGCGACCTGCAGGTCATGCTCGAAGCTATGGCCGGACAAGGTGGCGTGGTTGGCTTCGATGTTGAGCTTGAAGTCCTGATCCAGACCGTGCTGACGCAGGAAACCGATCACGGTCGCGCTATCAAAATCGTACTGATGCTTCATCGGCTCCATGGGTTTTGGCTCGATCAGGAAGTTGCCGGTGAAGCCGATGCTGCGGCCGTAGTCGCGCGCCAGGGTGAGGAACCGCGCCATGTTGTCCTGCTCGCGCTTCATCTGCGTGTTGTGCAGGCAGGCATAGCCTTCGCGGCCGCCCCAGAACACGTAGTTTTCGCCGCCCAGCTCCACCGTGGCATCGATCGCGGCCTTGACCTGCACCGCCGCACGCGCGACGACGTTGAAGTCCGGGTTGGTCGAGGCACCATTCATGTAGCGCGGATGCGAGAACAGATTGGCCGTGCCCCACAGCAGCTTGATGCCGGTGTCGGCCTGACGCTGCTTGGCAACACCCACCATGTGCTTGAGGTTGCTCTCGTATTCGCCGATGTCATCGGCATCCGGCGACAGGTCGATGTCGTGGAAGCAGTAGTACGGCACGCCGAGCTTGGTGAAGAACTCGAACGCGGCATCGGATTTGGCTTCAGCCCGCGCCAGCGCGCTGTTGCCCACATCCCACGGATACGCACGCGTACCCGGGCCGAACGGATCGGCGCCATTGCCGCAGAAGCTGTGCCAGTAGGCCACGGCAAAGCGCAGATGCTCGGCCATGGTCTTGTCGCCAATGGTCTTGTTGGCATCGTAGACCTTGAACGCGAGCGGGTTGTCCGACTCGCGGCCTTCGAAACCGATCTTGCCGATGCCGGGGAAATATTCTTTCGCGCCGATGTAGACGGTGTTGCTCATGGGGTGAGACGTCCTTACTGCTGGGGAAGTTTCAAAAAAAAGATCGATCAGCTAGCGTAGAGCGGGCTGACGACATGCAGGTGCTTGAGGAAGGTCTGATAGTGCTGCTGATACTGGGCCACACGCTGCGGGTTGGGCTGTGCGGCAAGCGCGTCGTCCACCTGCAGGTGCTCCAGCACCACATCCGCCAACGCCGCATCGCCACCATCGGCGCGCTCGCAAGCCCACAATGCCTGCAGTGCCGCACCGAACGCAGCACCTTCGGGCTGGGTTGGCACCACGACCTGCAGGTTGAAGATGTCGGCCACCATCTGCCGCCACTGCGCGCTCTTGCTGCCGCCACCGGTGAGCAGGATGGTATCGAACTGCAAACCCGCAGCAACAAAGGCATCGAAGCCGTTGCGCAGGCTGTAGGTAGCGCCTTCCATCGCGGCGCGATAAAAATGCGCGGCGGTGGTGTTGTGCAAATCCATGCCGAACAGGCAGCCACGCGCGGCCGGCAAATCCGGGGTGCGCTCGCCGTTGAAGAACGGCAGCAATACCAATCCGTCCGCACCTGGTGCGGTGTCGGCGATCATTGCCTCGGTCTGCGCGCGGGTGATGGAGAACATGTGCATCACCGCCTCGGTGGCGACCGTGCAGTTCATCGTGCAGATCAACGGCAACCAGCCGCCGCTGGAGGAGCAGAACGCGGCCCAGCGTGCCTGATCGTCCACCACCGGATGATCGGCGTAAGCGAACAAGGTGCCGGAGGTGCCAAGGCTCATGGTCAGACGCCCGGGTACCACATTGCCGGTGCCGATGGCGGCCATCATGTTGTCGCCACCGCCGGTGGTGACGCGCACGCCGGCCGGCAAATTCAATGCCTGGGCAGCGGCATCGGACAACGTATAGACCGCGCCGGTTTCCACCAGCGGCGGTAATGCATCGCGCAGGTCGCGTTGCGCGTCGACCGCACGCAACATGCGCTCGGACCACTGCCGCGTGCGCACGTCCAGCCAGCCGGTACCGGAGGCATCGCCGACTTCGGCAAAGCGCGCGCCGGTCAGCCAGAAGTTGATGTAGTCGTGCGGCAGCATCACCGTGGTCATCGCTGCATACGCGTCGGGGCGATGCTTGCGCGTCCACGGCAATTTGGAGGCGGTGTAGCCGGCCATGATGGGGTTGCCTGCAGCCGCAACGCTGCCGGCCGCGCCGCCAACGGCATCCATGATTTCGTCGCATTCCAGCGCAGTGCTGGTATCGCACCACAGCTTGACCGGCGCGGTGACGCTGCCGTCGGCTGCCACCGGCACAAAGCCGTGTTGCTGACCCGACACGGAGATGCCGCGCACGCGTGCACGCAACCCGCCTTCGAGCTGCGCGAAGCAATGCACGATGCCGTCGATCCACCACTGCGCCTGTTGCTCGCGGGTGCCGTCGTCGCGGCTGATCAGCTCCATAGGCGCTGCGATGGTGGCGACCACCGCGCGATCCTGCGGATCGTAGGCCACCAGCTTGACGCTCTGCGTGCCTACATCCAGTCCTACGTACAAGCTCATTGCGTCACCCATCGGTTGTTGTTGAGTCCCACTTGCTGGGTGCGGCCTGCGCCCAGGTCCAGGTCCAGGGTCTGCCCAGCGTAGGACAGTTGATAGCGCCCGCCACGCACGCTGCCACGTCGCCACGCCTTGGGCAAGGCCGGCAGCAGAAACACGCTGCCGGCCCAACGTTGCAGCAGTATTTCGGTAATGCCGGCGGTGCTGCCGAAGTTGCCGTCGATCTGGAATGGCGGATGTGCGTCCAACAGATGGGGATAAGTACGATCTGGCGAAATCAGCAGTTGCAGGATGCGGTAGGCATGCTCGCCATCGGCCGGCCGCGCCCACAGGTTCAGGCGCCAGCTCATGCCCCAGCCGGTGGCGTTGTCGCCACGGATTTCCAGCGAGCGCCGTGCGGCGGCAGCCAGTTCGGGAGGATCGCGCGGCTTGATCTGGCTGGACGGATGCAACGCGTACAGATGCGAGACGTGGCGGTGACCTCGCCGTTTTGCGGGCTGTCGATGCCCACACGCAACGAAATACCGCCAGGGTGGTCGCACGACAGGCCTACCACGATGCATTGCGCTTGCGCAGAGACGAACACCTCGCGCCGATGCACCGCGCCGCCGGAGCGGAACGTGGTGGTTGCCACCGCAGTGTCCAGATCGAGCTGACGGCGGTAGTCGCTAATGCCATCGGCGCGATCGAAATCCAGCAACAGATCGCCCAACGGTTGATACGGCATTTGCTTGAGCGGACGCGAGAGCAGCTTGGCATCGGCCAGTTGTTCGGCTTCTGCATAGCGCCCTGCAAAGATCAGCGCACGCACCTGCGGCAAGGCCGCCAATGCGTCCGGGCTGGTGGCATCGTAGGGCCCGCCTGCGTACAGTGTGTCTTCGTTGAGTTGCAGGCGCTCGTGGGCGATACCGCCCCACATCATCGCGCCCAATCGCCCATTGCCGACCGGCAGGGCTTCCACCCATTCGTTGGCCGGTTGGGGGTAGCACAGCTGCAGGGCCTCGGCCGCTGCAACAGGCGGCAGCACGGCCTTCTTCGAAGATTGCGCGGCCTGTGTCGCCGCCGGCACGGCGCCCAGGACCGCGATGGCGTCCCCGGTTGCCTTGCACAGCTCGCGAGGGGTCAGCACGGCCACCGCCGTGCTGACTGACCGGAACCGCCCGCGCCTGCCTTGCGACGTTCCGGCATCTGCTTACTCGGTGACTGAAGACAGCCTGCGATCATCGGCGACGCGCTTTGCCGGACGCAATCTTGCGCTGCAACACGCTGACCGCCTTGCCCTCGTACTGGATGCTGGTATCGGTCTTGGGCTGCAGCGCACCGGCATCGTCGCGCGGGCCATCGACGAAGCGCACATTAATGGTGCGTTTGGCCTGCATGCCGGTCCAGCTGCCCTCGCGCTTGCCGATGCTCAGCTCGCCCTTGGCCTGGCTCCAGACCAGCGCAATGCGGCTGAACTCGCCCTTCTCGTAGCCGTAGCCCTTGCCATCGTCTTCATACAGCGAGAACTGGCCATCGGCACCGGTATAGACCATTACAGTAAGCGGTGCGTCGGGCTTCTGGTCCACGTATTCCTGCACCGGTCCGGTCGGCACGATGGAACCGGCACGCACGAACAGCGGCATGCGTTCGATCGGTGCGGCAGCAATGATGCTCTGGCCACCTTCATAACGCTTGCCGGTAGCGAAATCCAGCCAGCTGCTGCCGGCCGGCAGATACACCTGCCGCGAGGTGGCGCCGAAGCGGGTCACCGGTGCGACCAGGAACGCCGGCCCGAACAGGTACTGGTCGTTGATGTCGCGGACCTTGGGGTCGTTCGGGAAGTCCATCATCATGCCGCGCATGATCACGCCATCGCGCTGGTAGGTATCGCCGGCGAGGCTATAGAGGTATGGCAGCAGCGCGTAACGCAAACGGTTGTAGTACGCCATGCTCTCGTAGAACGGCGTGCCTTCGGGAGCGATGTTCCAGATTTCGCGGTACGGAAACTGGCCGTGCGAACGGAAGATCGGCACGAACGCACCGAACTGGAACCAGCGCGTGTTGAGCTCTCGCCATTCCGGCAGGTGCGCCGGGTCATGGTCTTCGTAGCGCTTCTCCACCGCAAAGCCGCCGATGTCGAAGGTCCAGTTGGGCAAGCCCGACAGCGCCATGTTCACACCACCAGAGATCTGGTCGCGCATATCGTCCCAACGCGAGACGATGTCGCCGCTCCACACCGCCACAGCATTGCGCTGGGTGCCGGCGTAGCCCTTGCGCGAGAGGATGAACACGCGCTTGTCGTCGGCCGCACGGTCGCCCACGTACACGCCATGCGTGTGCGGCAACGGGTAGGAGTTGAAGTATTCGGTGGACGAGCCCAACGCGTTCGGCGTAGTCCGTGCCTTGCGCTCGGCGATGTCCAGGTTGGAATGCACGTCCGGCTCGTCGGCGTCCATCCACCAGGCATCGAAGCCCTTGCTGTTGAGCTTTTCGTCGATCTGGCGCCAGTACATGGTCTGCGCCTTTTCCGAATATGGGTCGTAGAAGGAGTTCTTGTAGCCCTTGCCGATCCAGTCCAGTTCACCCACTTTCACATTGCGCTTGAACATGAAACCGGCAGCGTCCAGTTCCTTGTAGTTGGCGGTGGTGGGATAGAACTTGGGCCAGATCGAAATCATGATCTGCGCATGCATGTCGTGCACGGCCTTGACCATGCCATCGGGATCCGGGAAGTGCCCGGGATCGAAATCATGCGAGCCCCATGCGTTTTCCGGCCAGTACGACCAATCGAGCACGATGTTGTCCAGCGACAATCTGCGCTTGCGGTATTCGGCCACCGCGCCCACCAGTTCGTCCTGGCTCTTGTAACGCTCGCGGCTCTGCCAGAAGCCATACGCCCACTTGGGCAGCATCACCGACTTGCCGGTGAGTTCGCGATAGCCGGCAACGGCCTGGTCGTACGAATCGGCAGAAACGAAGTAATAGTCGATCATCTGCCCGGCTTCGGACCACAACGACAGATCTTTGGCTTCGGCCGCCGGCAGCGGGTCGCGGTGCAGCAGCGCGATGTAGCTGGGGTCGATCAGGTCCCACTCGAGCTTGACGGTATGACGCGTGCCCGGCTGCAGATCGAGCGTGAATTCGTGATTCCACGGGTTCCAGTTCTGGCGCCAGCGGTCGACGACCAGCTTGCCGTCCACATACAACCTGGCGTATTCGCTCGAATACAGCGAGAAGGTGTGTTCGCCACCGGTGAGCGCTTCGATTTCGCCCTCCCAAGTGACGTGCATGCGGCTGTTCTTGTCCTTGGTGATCGCCGTCTTCGGGTACTTGGGCAGGTTGCTGAGGTACTGGTAGTTCACCTCGCTCTCGCGGCGCTCGAGGATCTGCTTGCCATTGATTGCGTAGCGTGCGGTCAGCGCGCCGGCCTTGCCCTTGGCGTCGTACACCTTCAGCGTTTTCGGCAGCGGCTGCAGGCCGCGCGGATCGCCCAGGCGGGTGATCGCATTGTTGTCCCACAGCAGGCCGTAGTGACGGCTGGACACCAGGTACGGCACCGCCATGTCGATGTTGTTCTGCTGCAGCTCGACGTTGCGACCCTTCTGGTTCATCCAGCCTTGCTGATGCTGGCCGAAGCCGTACAACGCTTCGTCATCGGGCGACTGGAAGCGCTGGCGCACGCTCAGGTACTGCTTGTCCTCCACTTTCAGCGGCGCAAAGCTGCGCCCGCCGGCCACTTCCGACAGCACCGTCTTGCCGTTGGCATCGGCAAAGCTGACATGGCCATCCACGGTGGACACGGTGGCGGTGACCTTGCCGGTCTTCAGCTGCACGCTGTCGCCCTGCTCGGCAATCTGGAATGCGCCATCGCCCTGCACCGGCACGCGCATCAGGCTGGGGCTGCGGGCGAAGTCGCCGTCCGGATCCGCACTGACACGGATGATGCCGCTGTCGACCACTTGCAGGCGCACCGGTGCGGCGCCCTTGGCGCTCGGCACCACGGTGACGCCATCGGCGGCCTTGCGTACTTCCTGCGCATGCGCGGCATTGGCCAACAGGGCCAGCGACAGCGCCAGGCAGTGGGCAAGCGGGGTACGCCGGTTTGCAGGCGCGGCGCCGGCGGAACGGAGGGTGGTTTGCATGGTCACTCCCTTGGAATTGCGCAACCTCGACGGTGGTCTAGGCTATAGCGATGTGCCACAGATGGAAGCGAGGGCGCGCGCTGCCACGTATCGCTTGGCAGGTCACAGGACAACAAGGGCAATCACGTGCGCTGAGCACATGGCGGGAAGCAGGCTGCCGTAGGCCACTGTTTCCTTCCAACAGGCGGCCCCATGGCTGTGCGACCGCATTGCATCCCGCAGCACCGAGCAGCACACCTGCTGCTGTGCGCCACGACGTCTCCCCGGTTTCGAGAAGCGGTTGCAACTCGCCGGTAGCTTGATCGGGGGAGGTGCGCAGTCGCTGTCAGATCAACTCAAGCGCATCGAGCGGGCGCAGCGCCTGTTGCTGTTGAAAGGCGCGACGGTGGTGGTCGGAAGTCTACTGGTGTTGCTGGGCGGTGGCGGATGGTTGCTGGCCCATTATCGCCAGCAAATCGAAGACAATCAGTTGCGTGCGGAGCTGTTGCGGGCCTACAACGCCGCCGACGTGACGCTGTGCAACGACCAGCTCTGCGCCAACGTGGAGACCAAGGGCCAGGCCTACGGCGATCACCGTCTATATCGGCAGGTCAAACCGCGCTGATTCCGGCGTCAGGCACCCAATGCCCCTGACGCCTCAAAGCAGGGGCGCCGCATTGTGCGCTATCGCACGGCTGTCGGCGACAGCCTGCGCTGGGTCGTCTTGCGGCGGGTCTTGATCGGGCCGAGGATGCCGCGGCCTAAAGTGCAAACATCCGCGCCCGTTGCCGTCGTCACCGTGAAATGGTTTTTCGAGGCCGGTCAGAGCGACGACTCCGGTGCCCTCAGACCGGGGTACAAACGCCGTGCAGTGGTGCGTAACGCCTGCAAAATGCGCTCGGCACCCGGTGGCAGGTTGTAATCGCGCCGACGGATGATGCCGAACGATTCCATCCGCACGCCCAGTTTGATCGGCAGCACGGTGAGCAATTTCGCCTGGATCAACGGCGCCACCGATTCCACCGGCAATGCAGTCAGCATGTCGGTGCCGCGCAGCAGGGTCGAGGTGACCGGCAGCGACGAGGTTTCGATGGCATTGGTTGGCGCCTGCACGCCATGCTCCATGAACATCGAGTCCAGCCGCGCGCGCAGCACGCTATCGGCCGGCGGCAAGATCCAGCCATGCCGCACCAGATCGGCATGCTGCAGGCCGGCGCGGCTGGCCAGCGGGTGGCCGGCGCGGGCAATCACCGAATGCGGCTCGTCGGCCAGCGGCTCGAACGCCAGCTCGCCCACGCCTTCCGGCCCCAGGATGCGGCCGATCACGATGTCCAGCTGCCCATCCAGCAACTTGGCCACCAACGGACGGCTGTAGTCCATCTCCACCCGCACCAGGATGTCCGGGAACTCGCGCTTTACCTCGGCGATCGCTTGCGGCACCAAGTTGGTGCCCGGATTGACCACCGTGCCGATCGAGGCCTGGCCCATGCACCCGGCGCGCAGCGCGGCGATTTCTTCCTGCGCCCGACCGATCTCGGACATCGCGGCGCGCGCGCGTCGGATCAGCACGTGGCCATACCAAGTCGGTTCCACGCCACGGGCATGCCGCTCGAATAACTTCACGCCCAGCATGTCTTCCATTTCCGCCAACAGCTTGGACGCCGCCGGCTGGGTCATGCTAGCGGCCTCAGCCGCGCGCAACACCGAGCGTTGTTCATGCAAATGCAGCAATAGCAAGAGCTGGCGCGTCTTAAGACGGGCTGCGTTGAACCAGGGAATACCGGAAGTTGCCATAGCGTGCGGTTGCGGCGGTGTATTCTTCGGAGGAATAGAATAGGCCGAAAATTTCATTTGCAGCACATATTTCCCCGGGCAAGGCTATCCAATGCCGCAACGGGAGCCCCTACATCCCTGGCGCGGTGAAAACAGACGTGGCCTGCCCGTCCTCGGACGGCAACACGCACGCCAATATGCGGAGGTCGACAACGATGACGGCATCTGGCCCCTAATGCAGGCCGCAAGACCGCGCACGCGGGTCCGGGTGGCACACCGTCAAGGTCGGAATACATGACCTGCGTCGTCCCCCGTCCTCATCTTGAGCTGCGCGTCTGCCGCCGCGCCTCGCCCCGCAGTTGCGCAACCTCCCCCGACGGTACCAGCCACCCGGCCGCCAACCATTGCTTTCCGCTCTAGCGCGAGTAACCGCATGACTTCAGATACCACCGCCAGCCCGTTCGCCCTGCCCCTGGTCGCCATCCTGCGCGGCATCACGCCGGAAGAAACGCTCGACCATGTCGGCGCGCTGATCGACGCCGGTTTCGATGCGATCGAAATCCCGCTCAACTCGCCGCGCTGGGAGCAAAGCATCGCGCTGGCGCAACAGACCTTCGGCGAACGCGCCTGGATCGGTGCCGGCACCGTGCTGCGCAATGAAGACGTCGACACCCTGGTCGAGATTGGCGCGCGCTTCATCATCACCCCCAATACGCGCCCGTCGCTGATCCGCCATGCGGTGTCGCGCGGGCTGACCGTGGTGGCCGGCTTCGCCACTGCCAGCGAGGCGTTCGACGCCATCGACGCCGGCGCAACCATCCTCAAGCTGTTCCCGGCAGCGACCTATGGCGCCGCGCATGTGCGCGCCCTGCGCTCGGTGCTGCCCAAGCACATCCCGGTGTATGTGGTCGGCGGCGTCAGCCCGCAGACCCTGGCCGGCTTCATCGCCCAGGGTGCCGCCGGCGCCGGCATCGGCGGCGAACTGTACAAACCGGCGCAATCGCTCGAAACAACCCAGACGCATGCACGCGCCTTCGTGCAGGCCTACCAGGAACTGCAAGGATGAAGATCACCCGCCTCACCACCTACCACGCTGCGCCGCGCTGGTTGTTCCTCAAGGTCGAAACCGACGAGGGCATTACCGGTTGGGGAGAGCCGGTTATCGAAGGCCGCGCCCGTTCGGTGGAGGCCGCCGTACACGAACTGGCCGGCTATGTCGTCGGCAAGGATCCGGCGCGCATCAACGACCTGTGGCAGACCATGTACCGCGCCGGTTTCTACCGTGGCGGCGCCATCCTGATGAGCGCGATCGCCGGTATCGACCAGGCGTTGTGGGACATCAAGGGCAAGGCGCTGGGCGTGCCGGTATACGAGTTGCTGGGCGGGCTGGTGCGCGACCGCATGAAGACCTATCGCTGGGTCGGCGGCGACCGCCCGGGCGCGATCATCCAGCAGATCACCGACTACCGCGCGCTGGGTTTCGACACCTTCAAGTTCAACGGCACCGAAGAAATGAAGCTGATCGACAGCGCGCGCGCGGTCGACGCTGCGGTGGTCAAGGTGGCCGAAATCCGCGAAGCCTTCGGCAACACCATCGACTTCGGCATCGACTTCCACGGCCGCGTCGGCGCGCCGATGGCCAAGGCGTTGCTGCGCGAACTCGAGCCGTTCAAGCCGCTGTTCGTCGAAGAGCCGGTGCTGGCCGAACAGGCCGAGTACTACCCGCGCCTGGCCGCCAGCACCTCCATTCCGCTGGCCGCCGGCGAGCGCATGTTCTCGCGTTTCGAATTCAAGAACGTGCTGTGTGCCGGCGGCATCGGCATGGTGCAGCCGGACCTGTCGCATGCCGGCGGCATCACCGAATGCGTCAAGATCGCCGCGATCGCCGAAGCCTACGATGTCGGCTTCGCGCCGCACTGCCCGCTCGGCCCGATCGCGCTGGCTGCATGCCTGCACGTGGACTTCGTCTCGCACAATGCGGTGCTGCAGGAACAGAGCATCGGCATTCATTACAACGAAGGCGCCGACCTGCTCGATTACGTCATCAACAAAGACGATTTTCACTGCGTGGATGGCAGCATTGCCGCCCTGCCCAAACCCGGGCTCGGTGTGGAGATCGACGAAGACATGCTCAAGCGCGCAAACGAAAACCCGCCCGACTGGCGCAACCCGGTGTGGCGCCACAGCGATGGCAGCATCGCCGAATGGTGAGCACGCCCGAACACACCGCCGTGCTGGCGGTCGACAGCCGCTGCACGCACGGCGAAGGCGTGCTGTGGTGCGCACGGCGCGAGGCGCTGTACTGGGTCGACATCAGCGAAAAACGCCTGTGGCGGCACCATCCGGCCAGTGCGCAATCGCGCCACTGGACGCTGCCCGACCGCCCGGGATGCATCGGCCTGATGGACGACGGTCGCGTGCTGGTCGCGCTGGCCAAGGCGATCGGGATTGTCGATCCGGACACTATCGAAGAAGACGTGCTGCCCTTCGAAAAACTGGCCGACGTGGAAGCGGACAATCCGCTCACGCGCAGCAATGATGGTCGCGCCGATCGCAACGGCAATTTCGTATTCGGCACCATGGACGAACACGACACCAAGGCCGCGCGCGGAGCGATGTACCAGTTCTCGCTGACGCATGGTTTGCGTGCATTGCCGCTGCCAGGCGTATCGATCCCCAACTCGATCTGCTTCAGCCCCGACGGCCGCACGCTGTACTACTGCGACTCGGCGCGCCCGCAGATCCTGTGTTGCGACTACGACGCGCAGACCGCGCAGACCAGCAACACCCGCGTGTTCACCACGTTAGACCGCGACGATGCCGAACCGGACGGATCGATCATCGATGCCGAAGGTCACCTGTGGAATGCGCAATGGCGCGCGTGGCGCGTAGTGCGCTATCGCCCCGATGGCAGCGTGGAGCGCATCGTGCAACTGCCGGTCAAGCACCCCACCTGCAGCGCGTTCGGTGGCGCCGCGCTGGACCGCCTGCACGTGATCAGCTCGCGTCTGGACCATAGCGCCGAGGAACTGGCCCGTACCCCTGAAGCCGGCAGCTTGTACTGGTGCGATCTGCCGGTCGCGGGCTTGCCAGAGAGCTTGGTGGCCAGCGCGTGATCGCCATCGACTGGGGCACCAGCAGCCTGCGCGGCTACCTGCTCGATGCCGACGGCAAGGTACTTGAGCAGCGCCGTGGCAGCAACGGCGTCCTCGCCTGCCAGGGCCGCTTCGCCGAGGTACTGGCAGGCTTGGTCGACGGCTGGGACGGCCCGCTGCTGCTGTCGGGCATGGTCGGCAGCCGCAACGGCTGGGTCGAACAAGCCTATCTGCCCTGCCCCACAGACACTCGCTCGCTCGCCCTGGCGATGCGCAGCTACGACGACCTGATGCCCGGTCGCACGCTGTGGTTCGTGCCCGGCGTGAGCACCGGCGGACAGGCCGGCGTGCCAGACGTGATGCGCGGTGAAGAAACCCAGCTGGTCGGCCTGATCGCCGCACTCGGCGACGGCGCGCACGTCGCCTGCCTGCCAGGTACACACAGCAAATGGGCGCGGATCGGCAACGGCCAACTGACCGGGTTTGCCACCGTCATGACCGGTGAGCTGTACGCCGTGCTGTGTCAGCACAGCATCCTCGGCAAGCTGATGGAGGACGACCACGCCGCGCTGGACACCGATGCGTTTGTGCAGGGCATCGACCGCAGCGCCGCCCCCGGCGGCCTCAGTCACCACCTGTTCGGCACCCGCACACTCGGCCTGTTCGAACGGCTGTCGTCCGCGGCGCTGCCGTCCTACCTCTCGGGTCTGCTGATCGGCCACGAACTGCGCGAGCACCGTGGCGACCACGCCACCGTGCACCTGGTCGGCAGCCCTGGTCTGGCGCAACGCTATGCCCTTGCGCTGCAGCACCTGGGCGTCGAAAGCCAGCTGCACCCGGAAGATCTGGCGGCGGCGGGGCTGTTCGCACTGGCCAGGCAGCTCAGGCTGGCCTGACCAGCCATCAGCAAAACATCGACAACCCCACACCCATCACGCGACTGCTTTAGAATTGGAAGGCTAGACGCCGGATTCCGCCATGCCTTTTGTTGTCACCGAAAACTGCATTAAGTGCAAATACACCGACTGCGTCGAGGTCTGTCCGGTGGATTGCTTCCACGTCGGCCCGAACTTCCTGGTCATCGACCCGGACGAGTGCATCGACTGCACCCTGTGCGAGCCGGAGTGCCCGGCCAACGCGATCTACCCGGAAGATGACGTGCCAGCAGGCCAGGAAGGCTTCGTCGCGCTCAACGCTGAACTCTCCAAGGTCTGGCCGGTACTGACCGTGCGCCAGGAACCGCTGCCCGATGCCGCCGAATGGGATGGCAAGCCGAACAAGTTGCCGCTGTTGCAGCGCTGAGCTGCACGACCGGACGCAACGCGTTCACACTGCCGGGCGCGTCCGCAGAGCAATCGCAAATTCCCACCAACGCAAAACGGGCGCCTGAAGCGCCCGTTCTGCTATCCAGCACACTGAACCGGCCTCAGCCGCCCAGCTTGCCCTTGAGCGCGGTGATCACCGCCACCGGCGCTGCCGCCGTCGCCGGCATGCCACGCGGATCCACTGCCGACACGTAGCTGCCCGCTTGGACCTTGACCACGCGCACCAGGAAGCTGGAACCCTCGTAGCTCACGTCGTAGGAACCAAGCATCTGCGCCTTGCTGGCGATGGTCAGACCCGGGATGTCGGCCAACGCTGCGCCCACCTTGCCGAACACCTCGTCGCGCTCGCCCGGCACGGTGAACCCGCTATTGGCGCTTGCCGACGGCGGCGTGTTGGCCTGCTGCTGCGTGGTCGACGCCAGCGTCGGCACCTTCATCGCACCGGAGGTGTCGGGCAGGTTCAGATCCGGCGGCACTTCCAACGGACGGGCTTCCGGGGCCAGCGCATAGTCGCCGCGCGCGCCCTTGTGAAACCAGCTGCAACCGCTCGTGGCGGCGACAGTGGCGCTCGCCAGCAACGCGAGCGACAGCACGCGGACGGAGGAAACGGAATGACGCATCGATAAATCTCCTGGGTCAGGCCGCGAGCATTTCGCGGCTGGAAAGCGCTTCCAACGCAACGGCGTCGGCGGCAAGGCGGTCGGCGGCAGGCTGGTGCGCCGCAGAAAGGGGTAACAGCGGCAAGCGCAGGCCATGGCCGATCCCGGCACGCTGCAGTAGCGCCTTGACCGGGATGGGATTGGATTCGATACCGCAAAAGCTGTGGTACTCGCTCAGACGCGCGTCCCACGCAGTGGCAGCCTCGCGCTGGCCGTCGCGGGCCAGATCGCACAGGCGCCGGTACGCCGCCGGCAAGGCATTGGAGGCCACCGAAATCAGCCCGGCAGCGCCGGACAGCATCGATTGCGCTGCGCTGCCGTCGTCGCCACTGAGCACCACAAAACTATCGCTGCGCAGCGCCACCAGCGCGGCCACACGCCCGGGCTCGCTACGCGCTTCCTTGATGCCGACGATATTCGAATGCACCACCAGCTCGGCCACCGTCTCCGGCAGCAGGTCGCAACCGGTACGGCCCGGCACGTTGTACATCACCACCGGCAGGCCGCCGTGATCGGCTATCGCCAGAAAATGCGCTTTCAGTCCGGCCTGGGTCGGACGCACATACGGCGGCGTCACGACCAGCGCGTATTGCGCGCCCAGCGCTGCGGCGCGACGCGTCTGCGCAATGGTCTTTTCAGTACCAGACAAGCCGGTGCCGGCCAGCACCGGCACGCGGCCGGCCACCTGGGCAACGGCAGCGCGCAACAGCGTGTCGTATTCGTCCTCGCTCAATGCCGCCGCTTCGCCGGTGGAGCCAGCGACCACGATTCCCTGCACGCCACCGTGCAACTGCTGCTCCAGCAGCCGCCGCCATGCATCCAGGTCGAGTGCGCCATCGGGACCGAAGGGGGTCGCCAGGGCGGTGATGATGCCGGAAAGGGACAAGATTCTGCTGCTCTTACGTGACAGGAAAAGGCCCGCGCGGGCACGGGTTGAAACCACCTGCATGTTACTTGCGGCGCGAAACCACGGGCAAGTATGCTGGTCACCGCCAGGGCGCCTGCCCGGGCGGCCATTCAGCCTGATGCAATGCCGGAAGCCCCTTTGACCGACTCTACCCCCCGGCCTTCGCCGACCGAAAATCACCTCCTGATCAACGCCTACACGACGCATCCGGAGTCCCCGTTGTTGCCCGTCACCCGCCGCATCGCCGACAGCGGCTGTAATCTCTTGGACGCTCGCCTGGCCACGGTGGGGCGCGACGTCTCTGTCACCGCACTGGCGACCGGCTCCTGGGATTCGGTTGCCAAGCTCGAAGCCATGCTGACCCGGCTCGAACGCGAAGAAGGCCTCAAGCTGGTGTGGTACCGCACCGGCCCCAAACAGACCCAGTCCAACCTGCTGCCTTACATTGTCGAGGTCATCGCTGCCGACAAGCCGGGCATCCTGTTCCAGCTGGCCGATTTCTTCGACCGCCAGGGCATCACCATCGAAAACCTGCAGAGCACGCGCTACCTTGCCATGCAAACCGGTGCGGAGATGTTTTCTGCGCAGGTAACGATCGGTGTGCCGGCCAACATGCACATCGCCGCATTGCGCGATGATTTCCTGGAATTCTGTGATCACCTCAATCTCGACGCGATCATGGATCCGATGAAGTTCTAAGGCACCCATCCATGGCCATCGCGATGTCCGCGCTGAAACAGATGTTCGACCACATCCGCTCCGAGACCGACTGGAATCTGGACGGCCCGCTGCGCTGGGAATATTTCTTCGCCGACCCGGCGCAGGAACCGCTGCAGAAACTCGCCGAGCAACTGACCCAGGATGGCTACCGCGTCATCGATATCTTCCTCGGCGAACGCGACGAAGACGATGGCGACGATGAACAGTCGTACTTCCTGCATGTGGACAGGAAAGAGCACCACACCATCGAGTCGCTGAATCAGCGCAATGCGCAGTTCGACGCACTTGCCAAACGTTTCCATGTGGCTGCTTATGATGGGATGGACGTCGGCCCGGCATGACCGCGCCGTGCGCACCTCCACTTTGGGCTGAGCAACGATGACCGACGCTATGCTGGAATTACCCGCTGCAACTTTCGACCTGCCGCTGGCGCTGTCCGGCGGCACCCAGACCACGCTGCGCGGCCATGCCGGCAAGTGGTTGGTGCTGTACTTCTACCCGAAGGACAGCACGCCTGGCTGCACCACCGAAGGCCTGGACTTCAACGCCTTGCTGCCGCAGTTCAAAAAGGCAGGCGCGGTCGTGCTGGGCGTCTCGCGCGATTCGGTGAAATCGCACGACAACTTCTGCGCCAAACAGGGCTTCACCTTCCCATTGATCAGCGACAGCGATGAAGCGCTGTGCCGCGCCTTCGACGTGATCAAGGAAAAGAACATGTACGGCAAACAGGTGCTCGGCATCGAGCGCAGCACCTTTTTGCTATCGCCCGATGGGCATGTCGTGCAGGAATGGCGCAAGGTCAAGGTGGCCGGCCATGCCGAGGCCGTGCTGGCCGCAGTAAAGGCGCACGCCAAACAGTGACACCGCCGGCTTCCCGTGTCCTCCATCACCCTGCAGTTGCAGGCGTGATGGCTCGCCCCTGCTCCATCACTTGGAAGACCCAATGACCCGAGGCAAGCGCATCTACGTGCTGGACACCAACGTGCTGATGCACGATCCCACCGCGCTGTTCAAGTTCGAGGAACACGATGTGTTCCTGCCGATGCAGGTGATCGAGGAGCTCGATAACGCCAAGAAGGGCACCTCCGAAGTCAGTCGCAATGCACGCCAGGTCAGCCGTTTCCTGGACGAATTACTGGAAAACACCAATGCCGACCAGATCCAGACCGGCATCCTGCTGAGCCATCCGCAAGGCATCCAGCTCAAGGGCCAGGCCGCGATCGGCCGCCTGTTTTTCCAGATCAAACCGATCGATCCGGGCCGCACGTTCGGCGCGATGCTGCCGGACAACAAGATCCTGGCCTCGGTGCTGGCGCTGCGCGAAGAAAATCCGGATGTTCCGGTCATCCTGGTGTCCAAGGACATCAACCTGCGCATCAAGGCCTACATCAGCGGCCTGGTCGCCGAGGACTATCAGAACGACCGTGCGCTGGACGATTTCAGCCTGTTGTTTACCGGCGCCATCGAGCTGCCGGAAGACTTCTGGCAGAAGCACAACGAAGACCTGCGCAGCTGGAACGAACGCGGCCGCACCCATTACGAAATCGTGCTGGCCGAGGATGAAGATTGGTACCCGAACCAGTACCTGTACCTGCCCGGCGAAGACGAAGTGGAGCTGCGCGTCGCCAAGGTTGGCGGCGGCAAGTCCACGCTGTGCCTGGTCGACGACTTCCGCAACACGCAGCACGCGGTGTGGGGCATTGCCGCACGCAACCGCGAGCAGAATTTCGCGCTCAATGCGCTGATGGACCCGGAAATCGACTTCGTCACCCTGCTCGGGACCGCCGGCACTGGCAAGACCTTGCTCGCACTGGCCGCCGGCCTGGCGCAGACGATGGATCAGCAGCGTTACCGCGAAATCATCATGACCCGCGCCACCGTCAGCGTGGGCGAAGACATCGGCTTCCTGCCCGGTACCGAAGAAGAAAAGATGACCCCGTGGATGGGCGCGCTGACCGACAACCTGGAAGTGCTCACGCACAACCAGGAAGGCGGCTCGTGGGGCCGTGCGGCCACCAACGACCTGCTCGCCAGCCGCATCAAGATCCGCTCGATGAACTTCATGCGCGGCCGTACCTTCCTGTCGCGCTATCTGATTCTGGACGAGGCGCAAAACCTCACTCCCAAACAGATGAAAACGCTGATCACCCGCGCCGGCCCCGGCACCAAGATCGTGTGCCTGGGCAACGTCGAGCAGATCGACACGCCCTACCTCACCGAAACCACCTCGGGCCTGACCTACGCGGTAGATCGCTTCAAGGCATGGCCGCATAGCGCGCATATCACGCTGCGTCGTGGCGAGCGCTCGCGTCTGGCCGACTTCGCCTCGGAGGTGTTGTGATGCACGCACTGCGCGGCGCGGTGGCGCTTGCCGTGATCGCACTGGCTGGCTGCGCCACCACGCAGGGGCCGGCCAGCGTGCCGACCAACCTCAAGAACGGGCAGTCGTGGATCATCACCCGGCAAGGCGTTGCCGAACAGGTGCTGCAACCCTGTTCGCGGGACAGTCCGGCGAAGCATCCCGGCCAGATCAGCGGCTATTGGGCGCCGAGCCATCAGCAGATCGAACAACTCGAAGCGCGGCAGGATGCGTTGACGCCCACCATTGCCGAGCCGCGCGAGTTCGACCGCCAATACGTGGGCGTGGTGATCCAGGGCCGGCAGTTGATCTACATCAACGCCTTCAAGCTGCCGAATACGCCGGAGGTGAAGCCGGCCACCGAGGCGATCCAGGTCTGCGATGGCGGCAGCATGTTCTGGGGCGCGCTGTACGATCCGCAGACCGGCGCGTTTTCGCAGATTGCGGTGAACGCGATACGGTGACGCTGTTGTCGCGATGGACCGGCGCAACGTGGTGTCGACACACCGATTCTGCACAGCCGCAATCCGGCAGTGCAGAATCGGCAGATGACCACGCCCAGCACGCTGTCTGCATTGACCATCGCCGGTTCCGATTCCGGCGGTGGCGCCGGTATCCAGGCCGACCTCAAGACCTTCGCCGCACACCGCGTGCACGGGTTGTCGGCAATCGCCGCATTGACCGCACAACACACTCGCGCCGTCACCGCCGTGCATATCCCGCCACTGCCGTTTCTGCAGGCGCAGGTGGATGCCTGCTTCGCCGATTTCGAGATCCAGGCGGTCAAGCTCGGCATGCTGTCCAATGCCGCCGTCATCCATTGCGTGGCCGATCTGCTCGAACGGCATCGCCCACCATTCGTCGTGCTCGATCCGGTGATGGTGTCCACCAGTGGCGCACGCCTGCTCGAAGATGCCGCGCTGGATGCGCTGCGCACGCGTCTGCTGCCGCTGGCCACGCTGATCACGCCCAATACGCACGAAGCCGAGCTACTGATCGGCCGCCGCGTCGACAGCGCCGATAGCGCCGAACGCGCCACCGCCGCCCTGCTCGATCTGGGCGCGAATGCGGTGCTGCTCAAGGGCGGACATCTGCATGAAGGCGCGCGTGTACTCGATCGCTTCGATGACGGCGTGACCCAGGATGTGTTCATGCATCCGCGCCTGCAGGTGGATGCGCATGGCACCGGCTGCAGCCTGTCGGCGGCGATTGCCGCGCAGCTGTGTCAGGGCCTGTCGTTGCTCAATGCCTGCGAAGCGGCCATCGATTACGTTGCACGCGCCATCTGCCTCGGCCAACGTCCCGGCCATAGCGATGTACTGGTGCTCGACCACTTCGGCGCAGCACCCAGCGCATGAGCGTGCAGACCGATACCTTGCTCGCCAGCGCTGCAGATGGACACCGATGGCAGGTGATTCGCTGCGCGCCACCGCAACCAACGGCCACCCTGCTGTGACTGCCCGCGTTGGGCGTGGCAGCGCGGCATTACCAACCCTTCGCACATGCCCTCGCGCCCCTCGACGTCGCGGTGTATCTGCACGAGTGGCGCGGCAGCGGCAGCAGTAAGCTGCGCCCCTCGCGTGAGCACGATTGGGGCTATCGCACGCTGCTTGCAGATGATCTGCCCGCCAGCCACGCCCTGCCCGATCTGCACGACCCGTAGCTTCCGCGCCTCATCGGCGGACACAGCCTTGGCGGTCAGCTCGCGTGCTGCCATGCCGCGCTGCACCCGACGCATTTCGCCCAGTTCTGGCTGGTGGCCAGCGGCTCGCCATATTGGCGCAATTTTCCCCCGCCGATGCGCTACGGCCTGCCGGTGGCATTTGGGCTGTTGCCGTGGCTGGCACGCAGGCAAGGCGTGCTGCACGGGCGCAAGCTCGGCTTCGGCGGCACCGAAACGCGCAGCCTGATTCCGATTGGATGCAGGTCGGCCGCGGCAGGCGCACCATGGGATCTGGAGCAGGCACTGGGCCAACTACGCGTGCCGATCCGCGCGGTGACGCTTGCACGCGATACGGTAGGTCCCGCAGGTGCGCTGCGTGCATTACTCGACAAAATGCCGCAGGCACACGCGGCCCACGTAACCTTGGACGATAGGCAACTGGGCACGCGCAGCGATCATTTCGCCTGGATGAAAACGCCTGCGGCCGTGGTTGCTACGCTGCGCAGTGCGTCTGACGATGCCATCAACGGCGATCGAATTTCACAAAGGGATTGACGGGCACCTCGCTCATCGGCATAATTCCGCTCCTGACGAGGCGCCCGTAGCTCAGTTGGATAGAGTACCTGGCTACGAACCAGGCGGTCGGGAGTTCGAATCTCTCCGGGCGCACCATCTTCAGAGCAAAAAAAGACAGCATTCAATCGCTGTTTTTTCAGTTAAAAGATCTGATCGCACTGCGTCAGATGTGCAAGTCACACAAGACATGCGCCCGTAGCTCAGCTGGATAGAGTACCTGGCTACGAACCAGGCGGTCGGGAGTTCGAATCTCTCCGGGCGCACCAACCTTGAAGAAAACGGCCAGCTTGCTGGTCTTTTTTTTGCCTGTCGATGTTGCGGATGCAGATGACGGCGCGCATCGCGCCGTATCGTCGTGCGCTGCTCCAGCAGGCGGTGCCGTTCTCTAGCGAAGCGCTCGCCGACGCCACCGCGGGCACCGCATCCAGTGCAATCAGGCCGTGGCAGCAATGCTCGCGTCAGCAACCACCACTACCGGCAGCAGCGATGTCACCGGATGCCCGGCACCGCGCCATGCATCCAGACCGCCCAGCAGCGGCCGCACATCGCGATACCCACGCGCGCGCATCCGCGCGGCCAAGCACGCTGCAGACACTTCGTCCGGACACGCGCAGTAGATCACCACACTGCGATCGCGCGGCACGCTGGCAAGAATCTGCGCCAGCTGACGCTCATCGGCAAACACGGCGCCCGGAATCATGTAGGGCTGCAGATCGCGATAGCCCGGTGCACGGATGTCCAGCACGGTCGGCCGCAGGCCCTCTTCGCCATCCAGCAACGGCACAAGCTCATCTACCGCGATGCGCGCATGCTCCAGCGATCGCAACAGGCTGTACCGCCGCCAGCGCCAACCGACATAGCAGGCCAGCAACGCCGCCAACACCACGACCGCGCCCGAGCCGAGTTCGGACAAAAAGACGAGCACGTCCTGCACCTGGTGCGCGAACACGGCGCCCACACTCAAGCCGACCAATGCCCACAGCGATGCTCCGAAGGCGTCGTATCGCAGGAACGCCGCAGGACGCACCCGCATCGCACCGGCCATCGGCACCGACACCAGCGACAAGCCGGGCACGAACTTGGCAACTGCCAGCACTCGCACGCCCCAGCGCGAAAAGAAGCGCTCGGTCTGCTTCATGCAGCTATCGCGCGACAGCGACAGTCGACACAGCGACTGCAGGGTGCGATTGCCGAAGCGACGGCCAGCCAGATACCACGCCAGATCGCCCAACAAACTCGCCGATACGGAGACGGCCAATGCCGCAAGCCCGGCCAGCCAGGCATCGCTCCCTCCCTGCAACGCGTAGCTCGCACCGACCAGCAACAGGGTCGGCAATGCCGGAACCGGCAGCCCGAGTGACAACGCCAGCACGTTGGCGAACACCAGCGCCAATCCGTACTGTTCGATCAGGCCTTGCATGCGACGATCCTGCGCGACGGCGAGCCGCCATTATCCGCCTTCCCTCACCGCGGCGACTGCCCCGCGGCGACGGAACGATACGTTGCGGCCAAGGCGTGCAACCAGCTGTCGAACAGGCCCTCGCTGCGCAAAGCGCGTCGCCACCAGCCCAATGCCTCGCCCTCCTCGCCCGGCCGCCACGCCAGGTAGAAGGTTTCGTCGGGCTTGTGTGTTTCCACCTGCACCTCGCGCAACCGGCCGTCCTGCAGGGCCCCGCGTGCATACGGCTCGGGCAGAAAGCCGTAGCCGGCGCCAGCCAGCTGCAGCAGCAGCTTGGTGCGCATGTCCGGCACCGTGAGCACATCGCGACCGGACAGCAGCCCGACCGTGCGCGGCAGCAGGCGCCGCGCCGAGTCCGCCACCGCGATCGCGCGGTGTTCGGCCAGCTCGGCCGCACCCAGCACGCCCGCACTCGCCAGCGGATGCGTGGATGCCACGGCAAATACGAAGCGCAACGTGCCGATGGGCTCGGCCACATAGCCACCGCCACTGGGCCCCTCGCCCGCCGCCACGATCAGGTCCACGCGCCTGTCCAGCAACGCTTCCCAACCGCCCGATAACGACTCGCTCAGCACGCGCAGCCGCGTGCTGTCGGCCACGGTGTAGAAATCCAGGATCTGCGGCTGCAGCAAGGCCGCAGGCAGTACCGCATCCAGCCCGATCGCAACGTCCGATTCCCAGCCCGAGGCCACCCGGCGCACGCGCACCTCCAGCTCTTGCGCGGCGCGCAGCAGATGACGCCCTTCGCGCAGCAGTTCGCGGCCCGCCTGCGTGGGCGTAGCCTTCGGCCCCACCCGCTCGAACAGCTGCACGCCCAGATCCTCTTCCAGCTTGGCGACCGTGTAGGAAATCGTCGACGGCACCTTGAACAGCACCTTGGCTGCCGCAGCGAAGGAGCCACGGCGGTCGATGGCATCGAGGATCTGCAGCGCTTCCAGGCTGATTTTCATTGTTCGAAATTTTCGATGATAGCGGCCAAATCTACTCGCTTTTTCTCTTGCCTGCGAAGGCAGAGACTACGCATCAAGCCGCTGGGACGCCGATTCATCCCCCAGCGCCAATTCGAATCTTTCAAGGAGCAGCAGCATGTTGAATGTCCGCAAGAGCGAAACCCGTGGCCGCGCCGAGCATGGCTGGCTGTCCTCGCGCCATACCTTCTCCTTTGCCAGTTACCACGACCCGCGCCACATGGGCATCGGCCCACTGCGGGTGATCAACGAGGACAAGGTGCAGCCGGGCGAAGGCTTCGGCACCCACGCACACCGCGACATGGAGATCATCTCCTATGTCCTGGGCGGCGCGCTGGAGCATAAGGACAGCATGGGCACCGGCTCGGTGCTGCATTACGGCGATGTGCAGCGCATGAGCGCCGGCAGCGGCGTGACCCATAGCGAGTTCAACCACTCGTCCAGCGAGCCGGTGCACTTCCTGCAGATCTGGGTGATGCCCGAGCGCGCCAGCATCGAGCCGAGCTACGAAGAAAAGTACTTCGATGCGGACAGCAAGCGCAACCAGTTGCGCCTGATCGCCTCGCCGGGTGGTGAGAATGGTTCGCTGCGCCTGCACCAGGATGCGCGCTTGTACGCCTCGATCCTCGATGGCGAGGTGCGTCTCCAGCAGCCGCTGGCCGAAGGCCGCATCGGCTATGTGCAAGTGGCCCGCGGCAGCCTGAGCGTCAACGGCCAGGTGCTGTCGGCAGGCGACGCGATGCAGATCATCGGCGAGCCGGAAATCGTACTGGCCGATGCACGCGATGCCGAAGTCCTGGTGTTCGACCTGCCGAAGTAATCGGTCGCCCCTGAAAAACGCCATTCAATCAGCCACTGCCTGCGTTGACCGCTGCACGGCACGCAATGACATCCATGTGGACTTAGGTACTTGGCGCTTGCATCGCTGTGGGTTTTGCCTGTCGGCCCCCTTGAGGCGGGCCAGCTCATCGGGCTGTTTGTGCCTGACCATGGGTCACCAACCGAAAATCAAATTCTGCGGAAACGGGGGGCGAATTCATCACCGCCTGCTGCTCGGAGAGTTTCTGGATCGCTTCTTGCTTGGCGACCTTGTCCACCGCGCTCTTGGTCTGCAGGACGGTCGTCACCAACGCGATCGATGCCGTCGTCATGACCGATGCGTCGATCCCCAGCGCCCAGCACTCAAAGCTTCCCAGAACAACACGCGGGCGACCGTCGGCACTCGGTTGCGCGTCCATCTTGATTCCTCCGTCAGTTGCCCGCCAGCAAACACGTAGGCAGCGATCAGGTCACCCAGGGCCTGCTCATGCTGTTGATAGCCGGCGCCCGGCAGGCTCGCCCAGATGCTGGACAGCTTGGCGATGGCTTCTTGGATGCGCCCGGCCTGGATCAGCCGCAGCGCGCGCCGCTCGCGGATCTGCTGCAGGGCGATCAGGTCCTGACTCAACGGCGAGAAGTCCGATCGCCTGAGCGTCTTCCGATATGCGTCTTAGTACCGTCGCAGCAGTTGGTAGCGCCCTGCCGCCGTCAAGAACACGCGCAACGCTGGCACATACGGATGATCTGCATAGCGGTCGAATGGCCCGCCGCCGACAAGCACGTCGTAGCCGTGATCCTTGGTCGGCTGACTCGGCTTATCCGTCCCTTCCGCCCACGCCACCATGTCGAGAAACGCAACGACATTGCGGCCGCCGGCCTGCTCAAACGAGATGAACGCCACAGAGTCTGCGGATACAAAAAAGCCCCATCGTCGCCGGCAGGGCTTGGGTCACACGTCGGGTAAGCGGACAGTCTGGGCATGACCCGCATGGCCCTGCGCGCTTTCTTCAGGCGATCAAGCATATTGACATCAAATTTCATGCGCCCCATGCAAGACGGTATCGCTTTGGCAGGACCAGTCGCGCAAACGGTATCGAAAAGCCCCGCGACGATGAGGTCGGTCGCGCCAGGCCGCAAGGGCTGGTCACAGCCGATGGTGTAATCCGGACTTGGAACCACCCATCGATACGTCCTGCGCTTGCCAGTTCGCTGGCAACGTAAGCAGGTCCCGCTCCTGCCACTGCGCATGGCCAAGATATTCCTCGGCGATACCGTGAATCAGGCGCTGTTTCATCTCATCACCTATGGACAGCAGTTGGCCGACCGGTACGTTCCATTGGCGTGCGAAACGGATCGAATAGCGGTATCCGTCGACATCCTCGATAGTTGGACGGAGCGCAGGATCGGGCCATAGCGCCACCAGCTCTTCCAGCAACGACGGCCGTCCCATGCCCGTGCGCAGCATCTTCTCAACGCGACGTAGGGCTCTGTCCAGGAAATCTGCGCACTCGCCCAGCAGCAACCTGTGCGAGCGCCACTGCCAATCATTCGCCCAGTAAGGATCGAGGATCATGCGATTGATCAGCGAGATCGATCCGCCCTCCAAGATCACACCGCCGGCAGCGCTGCGCCTATCGACCAGATCAACCAACAGTGCGTGTGCCTCATCCGCGGCAATAATGCCTTCGCGAACCGCGCGCGAGGCCAGATAGATCCTGCGCGTAGCGCGCAATTCGGCCGGTAGCGGACGTCCGCTGCACGTGGACATTTCCGGACAGCACTGAACTCGGTCGAGCGCGATAACCGGCCATCCGGTTTGCTCTGCCAGCGCGACGGCCACCTCGGTTTTACCGCTACAGGTCGGCCCCCAGATCAGGTGCAGTATGCAACTCATAGCATCACGCCATGCATGGAAAAATTTTAACTACAATGCCCATAAAGCTATAGGCCCGTATGCATGCACGTCGTGAAAAGCAAGGACATCGCGGCCGCCCACCTACTCGGAGGCGATGACAGTCAAGAAATCTTCCGGAGACGGCGGTCTCAAGAGTCAAGTGCAACACCTCGAGAGACCTGCTGTTAGCGCAACGTATGGACGGACAGCCCAGCAGGCCATTGATTGTGCAAAAGTTACGTGAGCCAGTGTTTTGACAGAAAACGCGGGTCTGCCGTCGAGAAAAGTGTTGCACTTGGAACTTGAGTCGCCCCCCTTTCACCGACAGCGACGAAGCGTCGTCGACATACAGCAGGTGCTTGGTCAGTTGCTGGGCGGCAGCCGGCGCGCTGGCCCACTCCTGCTCCTCCATCAGCTTGGGCCTGCGGATGTGCATGGCGTTGATGCGACCCAGCTTGGAGATCGCCCGATCGGCCAACTGCTCACCGGACATTTCCAGCGACGCCAGGAATCCGTTCACGCCCCCGTCCGGTCGTGTGCCATGCAGCAGCGTCTGCAGCGCAAACGCCGATTTACCGATGCTTGGTCTTGCCGCGACGATGATCAGGTCGGTCGGCTGCCATCCTCCGGTGAGGTCATCCAGCGGGCGGAATCCGGTGGCAACCCCTGTCATGTGCTGATCGGTGTTGAAATGCCACATCCGCGATTACCGGATGGCGTTCGCCCAGCGTGACCACGTCCGAGGGACGCCGTGCCGCGATCTCGGACTTGATCGCCTCAAACAGGGCGCGGCACTCACGATCCGCAAAGTCGTCCACCTGCAGCAGGTCGGATCGCGAATCAGGCACGCGAGCACGGCCGATTCGGCATCAAATTCCAGCCGCCTCATTGCTCGATCTCCAGGCTGCCGAGCGCGATGTTCATGACCTGCTCGAATCGCTCATCGTCGATCAGCGTCGGCAGCGATTGTTTCCAGCGCGCGTTGTTGGGGGTCGGACGATCCCCCCGCATCCAGGGATCCTGCAGACACACGCTGAAGTAGATCTCCCAGAACTCTGGCGGATCGAAGATCACCCCCGCTGCCTTGCAGGTTTTGCGTGCGTTGGCATCAGCCTTGCGCAGCTTGCGTTCCAGTAGCGCAGTGGTCGCCAGGCTGGCAGTGCATCCGGGGCGATGCCCAAGCATCCGGTTGTAGGTCTCTCGGATCACCTCCACCGGTGTCGGTTGTCCGTGTTGATCTTTCTGCTGAACCAGCTCTTCCTGAAGACCCAGTTCTCCCTGATTGCTCAGATCTTCCTGATTGGTTAGCAGTTGCTCGCTGGCTTCTGAGTCCCCATCGGGGACTATAGGGGGATGGATTTCTTTTCCTGATTAGCCCTGACCGTCAGCTGGATTTTTGTTGCAGTCCTGCAAATAGCTTCGTTTTACCGATGTGTTCCATGATGTCTGATCTTGGCGCTGCTGATGCGAGGAGCCGGTGCGAAGTTCTTTCAGCCAGGACCCCATGGCGGCCTGGCATTAGGCCGGTTTAGCGATAAGCGCGGAGGTGCTGCAGCTGAAGGTCGGGGCTAATCAGGTTTCTTTTTGATGGTTATCTGACGGATTGGGTGACACGGTGACACCCCGTTCTGTCGTCGCTGTCACCCCGTGGCGTGCACGGCTGTCACCCCGTGTCCTCTCACCGGGTGCACCTGTGTCACCCCGCTGCATGATGATGTCGTAGCAGACCGTGCGACGATCAGCGCGCGAAATGTAGGCTGCGACGATGGCCTCATTGCCGGGACGGATGACCCCGGCCGCGACCAGGGCGGCCAACTGCCGCTGGACCGTGCGCCCGCTCAGCCCGGTATCGTCTACGAGCCGTTGCACTGCAGGGAACGCGCCGCGCCCGTCCTTGTCGGCATAGTTGGCCAGGCACAGCAGCACGTGCCGCGCTGGCGCGTCCAGGACAATGCGCTGCTCAAGCGCCCATGCCATGACCTGGACACTCATGCGCCACCCTACTGACCTTTCGCAAAGGCGGACAACACCATTTGAGCCAAGCGCTTCACGTGGCGACTGGTGATCGTCCGCGCTGGCGCACGCCCGGTGGACAGGCACTCGATCAGCAAGACAGACGGCTCCAGGCAGCGTTCAACGCAGCGATGGGAAAACACGCGCAAGCCTTCCATGGCGCGCTCTTGAAATGCAGGGTGGCTCGGTGGCATCGTGACCTCGTGCTCCACGAAGCCCCCGCACTTGTCTTGGTCGACGGCGGGGGCTTCGTCTTCTCTGGACGAAAGGGATGTGCGAACGGCCAAGCGGCCCGCCTCTTCGCGCCAGACACCGCCGCGGCCACTACCACGCGACGGACGCACGCACGTCCATGCCCCTATTGATCGGCAGTCCTTGCCACTCGTGTGCGTGCTACTGCGCACCTTGCTCGCGCGGGACCAGGCGTTTCAGGAGGGCGGGTAAATGGATGGGTAGAGGCAACGCAACCAACAAAAAAACCCGCATTTAGCGGGGTTTTTTGTTGGTTATGGCGGAGCGAGAGGGATTCGAACCCTCGATAGAGCTTTTGACCCTATACTCCCTTAGCAGGGGAGCCCCTTCAGCCGCTCGGGCATCGCTCCAGTTTTTTTTTGCTGCCTGCCGCGATGTCCGTGGCAGGCCGCGAAGAATAGCGGGTAAGAGGGGCTACCGTAAACCCTTTACAACGATCAATTCGAAGAATCGTCACCGTGATGTGCGCCGGAAGCGACCGGCTCATCCCCACGCTGGATGCGCTGATAGATTTCTTCACGATGCACAGCGACATCCTTGGGTGCGGTGATACCGATGCGCACCTGATTGCCCTTGACGCCGAGAACGGTCACGGTGACCGAGTCGCCGATCATCAAGGTTTCGCCTACCCGGCGAGTGAGGATCAACATTTTGCATATCTCCTGGAACCGGTGGATTTCCCACCAGCATCGACGGCCTCCTGAGTGAGACGCGTCCTACGTAAAGGTAATAGACCATAAATGGTAGCGTCACATCCTGCTAGCCAGCAAGGGATAGCAGGAAAAGTGTTCAGCCCAAGTGTTGCTTGACCCAGAGGGGCACACCGTCGAGTGCGGTCGCAAGGGCGGGCCCGTCCTCGCCACCACCCTGGGCGAGATCTGGACGGCCACCGCCCTTGCCGCCGATCTGACTGGCGATATTGCTGAGAAGTTCCCCTGCCTTCACCTTGCCAGTTGGGCTGCCGTTCACACCAGAGACAAGCGCAACTTTGCCGCCTGAAGCGCCAGCCAGCACGATCACAGAGTCGCCGAGCTGTTGCTTCAGGCGATCCATCGCATCGCGCAGCGCCTTGGCATCGAAGCCTTCCAGACGCACTGCCACCACCTTGACCCCGGCGACGTCGATCGCAGCAGCGCCCAGGTCAGCCGTTGCACCCGACGCCAGCTTGGCCTTGAGCGATTCCAGCTCGCGCTGCAGCCGCTTCTGACGCTCGGTCAGTGCGCGCACTTTGTCCACCACCTCGGTCGCGTTGCCGCCGAGCAAATGGGCAGCCTCAAGCAAGCGACGCTCTTCGTCGGCCACATAATCCAGCGCGCCCTGCCCGGTCACCGCTTCGATACGACGCACTCCCGAGGACACGCCGCCTTCGGAGGTGATCTTGAACAGGCCGATGTCGCCGGTACGGGTGACATGCGTGCCACCACACAGTTCGGTGGAATAACCGCCCATCTTGAGCACGCGGACGTTTTCGCCGTATTTCTCGCCGAACAACGCCATCGCGCCGAAATCCAGCGCCTCCTGCATGGCCATGTTATGCACTTCCACGCCATGGTTGGTGCGCACTTCGGCGTTGACCTTGCGCTCGATCACAGCAAGCTCATCCGCAGTGATCGGCTGGAAGTGCGAGAAGTCGAAGCGCAGACGATCCGGTGCGACCAGCGAGCCCTTCTGCTGAACATGCGTTCCCAACACTTCGCGCAACGCGGCATGCAGCAGATGGGTCGCCGAATGGTTGAGGATGGTCTTGCCGCGACGTTGTACGTCGATCCCACCGGCAAGCACATCGCCAAGCGCGAGCGTGCCTTCGCTGATGCGACCCACATGGCCATGGAACTGACCGGCGAACTTCTGCGTGTCGGCAACTTCGATCAACACACCGGGGCCGTTCAGCTGACCGCTATCGCCAACCTGACCACCCGACTCGGCGTAGAACGGCGTGCGGTCGGTGAACACGATCACCTCGTCGCCGGCCTGCGCACGTTCGACCGGGCGGCCCTGCTTGAGCAACGCCACGACCCTGAGCGCATCGGCATCGTACGCTTCGTAACCCAGGAACACCGTTGGCGACATGCTGGCGACCAGATCGGCGGGCAATGCCACGCCGCCGCCGAACTTGCCGGCCGCACGCGCAGTCTCGCGCTGGCGCTCCATGGCGCACTCGAAGCCCTCCATGTCCACGCGCATGCCGCGCTCGCGTGCGATATCGGCGGTCAGGTCGACCGGGAAGCCATAGGTGTCGTACAACCGGAACGCATCGGCGCCCGGGATAATGTCCTGCGAGCGCGACGCGACCTCGTCGAAGATTTTCATGCCGGCGTCCAGCGTCTCCGCAAAACGCTCTTCTTCGGCCAACAAGGCGCGCGCCACGGTGTCCTTCGCCACCACCAGCTCGGGGTAGGCTTCGCCCATCAGTTCGACCAGCGTGGGCACCATCTTGCTGAAGAACGGCTGGCGCACGCCCAACATCCAACCATGGCGCAGCGCACGTCGGATAATCCGACGCAGCACATAGCCGCGGCCTTCGTTGGAGGGCAGCACACCATCGACGATGAGAAACGAACAAGCGCGGATGTGATCGGCGATCACCCGCAGCGATTTGTTCTCCAGATCGGTGATGCCGGTCAGCGCGCTGGCCTTGCCGATCAACGCCTGGAACAGGTCGATTTCATAGTTCGTATGGACATGCTGCAGGATCGCGGCAAGACGCTCCAATCCCATGCCAGTGTCCACGCATGGCGCTGGCAGAGGTACCAGTGTGCCGTCGGGCTGGCGATCGAACTGCATGAAGACCAGGTTCCAGATCTCGATAAAGCGGTCGCCATCCTCATCCGGCGACCCCGGCGGACCACCAGCGATGTGATCGCCGTGGTCGAAGAAAATTTCGGTACACGGGCCGCACGGGCCGGTGTCGGCCATTTGCCAGAAATTATCCGACGCGTAGGGCGCACCCTTGTTGTCGCCGATGCGCACGATGCGGCTTTCCGGGATGCCGATCATGTCGCGCCACAACGCAAAAGCTTCTTCGTCGGTGTGGTAGACGGTGACCAACAGACGGTCTGTCGGCAGCTTCCAGATCTGGGTCAGCAGTTCCCATGCCCAGGCGATGGCGTCCTTCTTGAAATAGTCGCCGAACGACCAGTTGCCTAGCATTTCGAAGAAGGTGTGGTGACGCGCGGTGTAGCCGACCGAGTCCAGATCGTTGTGCTTGCCACCGGCACGCAGGCAGCGCTGCACGTCAGCGGCACGCACGTAACTGCGTTTCTCCGCGCCAAGGAAGACGTCCTTGAACTGGACCATGCCGGAGTTGGTAAACAGCAAGGTGGGGTCGTTACCCGGCACCAGCGGCGCGGATGGCACGATGGTGTGGCCCCTCCCCTCGAAGAACGCGAGGAAGTCGCTACGGATCTGGGAAGTGCTGAATTTGGCAGGTGCGTTCATGAGCTGACATTGGGCGGGCGGCAGTCCCGGTCACCCCATGCGATGTGGGTGCAGATGAGGGGAACAACCTGAAACCACGAAGGGTAGCAGGCCTGACGCCCTCAGTCCTCAAGGTCGAAGCGCGTGGCGGCGCGAATGCTGTTGCCGTCGAAACCACGCCGAGCCAGCCAATCGGCGGCTTTGCGCCGCTGTGGAAGGTCTATTGGGCCCTGCTCGCCGAAACGACGGTGGATCAGATCGCGCGCGTTTTCGGTCCAATCGCCTTGAAACGTCGCCATGGCGGCACTGATGGCCTCGCTATCCAGACCATGGGTTCCCAGTTCGGCACGAATATGCAGCGGGCCATAACCGGAGCCGGCGCGATTGCGCACGACTGCTGCTGCGAAACGGGCGTCGTCCTGCCACCCTTCGCCAGTGAGGCGATCGACGGCGGCTTGCGCCGCATCTGGCTCGATCCCGCGGGCTAATAGCTTGCGGTTCAATTCCTTGCGCGAATGTTCGCGCCGCACCAATAGACCGAGTGCGCGCTGGACCGGCGTCTGCTCCTTGAACCGGCGCCCCCGTTTTGGTGCGGGCTCTTGCTCGTTCATCGTGAGGTGTCCTGCATCGCCAAAATCGCATTGCATCAAATGCGCCGTCCGTGGCGCCTGCCCTCCTGGCCTTCGATAGATCTACCGCGAGAAGCGACGGCACTGACTCCGCCGTCCTCGCGATAGAAAAACTTCAAACGCTTTTGGACCTGTTGTGCCAACGCCGGGCGAGCGCGGCCGGTGCTCGAGTCGTCGCCTACCACGGGCACCCGACGGTCACCCATCGCTTACTGACAGCATTAGGGCCACCCTAACCTCGGCGAACCGCCTAACGGCGACCGGCAATGCTGTGCAGCTGCGTCTTATTCCTTCTCTTCGTCGTCGCCGGCTTCGCGCGGCGCTTCGGCAGGCTGGAACTTCTCGCGCAGTTCGGCTTCCAGCCGGACCGCAACCTGCGGGTTGTCGCGCAGGTAAGTCCGCGCATTGTCCTTGCCCTGCCCGATGCGCTCATCGCCGTAGCTGTACCAGGCGCCGGCCTTTTCAACCAGCTTGGCTTCCACGCCCATATCGATCAATTCGCCTTCGCGGCTGATGCCTTCGCCGTACAGGATTTCGGTCACGACCTGCTTGAACGGAGGCGCCAACTTGTTCTTGACCACCTTGATCTTGGTCTGGTTGCCGATGATCTCGTCGCCCTTCTTGATTGCGCCGATACGACGGATGTCCAGACGCACCGAGGCGTAGAACTTCAAGGCATTGCCGCCGGTGGTCACTTCCGGGCTCTGGCCCGGCATCATGACGCCGATCTTCATGCGCAGCTGATTGATGAAGACCACCAGCGTGTTGGAGCGCTTGATGTTGCCGGTAAGCTTGCGCAACGCCTGGCTCATCAGGCGAGCCTGCAGGCCCGGCAGCTGGTCGCCCATTTCGCCTTCGATTTCTGCCTTCGGGGTCAGTGCGGCAACCGAGTCGATCACCACGATGTCCACCGAGCTTGAACGCACCAGCATGTCGGCAATTTCCAGCGCCTGCTCGCCGGTATCCGGCTGCGAGAGCAGCAGATCGTCGACGTTGACACCCAGCTTGGCCGCATAGACCGGGTCCAGCGCGTGCTCGGCGTCGATGAAGGCGGCGGTGCCGCCCAGCTTCTGACACTGGGCAATCGCCTGCAGGGTCAGGGTGGTCTTGCCCGAGGATTCCGGCCCGTAGATTTCGACTACGCGCCCCTTCGGCAGGCCGCCGGTCCCCAGGGCGATATCCAGCATCAGCGAGCCGGTCGGAATGACTTCGACCGCTTCGATGACACGGTCGCCCATGCGCATGACCGAGCCCTTGCCGAATTGCTTTTCGATCTGGCTCAGTGCGGCGGCAAGGGCGCGCTTCTTGTTCTCGTCCATCTGGGTGATCCTCGTCAGTGATTTCGGTATGGGGCTAATGTAGCGGCGGTGTATCGCACAGGCTGAGACTGCAGGCGACACACTCATATTAGGGAGACGCCATGTCCCGCGGCAGGGGGAAATCCTGCGGTGCCTGCTCGGGAAAAAGCCAGCACGACCATCGGTACAGAGCTCAGCGGTTAGGCCTCAACAGCCCGCAATACAGGCCTTCGATCGCGAAATCCTGATCCGGCAGCACTTCGATGGGCGCGTAGTCCGGGTTGCGCGGCAGCAGCCGGATCCGGTCTTTGCCGATCTTCAGCAGCTTGACGGTGATTTCCTCATCGATCCGCGCCACCACGATCTGACCCGAGCGCGCGTCGCGGGTGCGGTGCACACCGATCAAATCGCCGTTGAAGATGCCTTCGTCGCGCATCGAATCGCCCTGCACCTTGAGCAGGTAGTCTGGCGAGGGCGAGAAGAACACGCGATCCAGCACCACGAAGTCATCCGAACCGATATCGGCACCGATCGGCAAACCCGCCGCAACGCGGCCCAGCACGGGCAGACGCAGCACATCGTCGCGAACGGGCTCGCTCACCGCCGCTGCGCGCGTCTGTCCGCCCTGCCCAGCTAGCCGGATCCCACGCGCCTGGCCTGGGACACGACGGATCGCACCCGCCTGCTCCAGCGCCTCCAGGTGATACTGCGCGGCGCGCACGCCCTTGAAGCCGAACGCGCGTGCGATTTCGGTCTGCGACGGCGGGACGCCATCGGCGTCGATGCGCTCGGCGATCAAGGCCAGGATTGCTTGCTGGGTATCGGTCAGGTCCATGTTTAGTATTATTACTACTAATGAGTACTTGCGCAAGCGCTTCGCACCACTTCGACCGCACCGCCACCTCGATGCCGCATGTGATGCGCTAGCGCCGACTGCGCCAGATCGAAAACAGGATCCAGATGCCGCACAGCGCCGCGCCGATAAAGCCACCCACGCCCAGCGCGAGCAACCAACGACTGGCGCTACCGCCGACGCTGTTCATGACGATCGAGGAGCCGATCACCAGCGCGGCAGTGACAATGCCCATCGTGAGCCGGTTGGCCGCACGGTCGACCTGCTCGCCGAACTCACGCAGTGCGCGCGTTTCGATCTGCAACTGCAGTTTGCCGCGGCGTGCTGCTTGCAGCAGCCGCTTGAGGTCGCGCGGCAGATCGCCGATCAGGTCGATTGCGCCTGTCACTGTTCGCCGGCCACGCCGCACGATGGCGCGCGGCGCATAACGCTGCAGCACCAGGCGTTCCAGATACGGGCGCGCCTCGGTGGCCATGTCGAAATCCGGATCGAGCTGACGCCCCATGCCTTCGAGGGTGAGAAACGCCTTGATCATCAGCGCCAGATCCGACGGCAGCGTCAGCCCGTGGTCGCGCAGGATCGAGGTGACATCGCCGAGCATTGCGCCGATCCGCAGCTCTTTCAGCGGCACGCCGCGATACTCGTCGACGAACGCGCCAATGTCCTGCTGCAGCCGTGGCTCGTCGATCTCCAGGCTGGTGCCTGCCCATTCCAGCAGCACATCGATCACCGCTTCGGCGTCGTAGCTGACCATGCCATGCAGCAGTTGCGCGACCTGAAACCGACGCTGCTCGGAGACGCGCCCCACCATACCGAAATCGATGACCGCGATGCGGCCGTCGCGGAGATAGAAAATATTGCCCGGATGCGGATCGGCGTGGAAGCAGCCGTCCTGCAGCACCATCTTGAGCACGATGCCGGCCCCGGCACGTGCAAGCGCCTTGCGGTCCAGACCGGCCGCATCGACGGTGAGCAGATTGCGCCCCGGAATGCCATCGATAAATTCCTGTACGTTGAGCGACTCGCAGGTCCACTCCCAGTACACCGCCGGCACCACCACCTGCGGGTCGTGTGCGAAGTTGGCGGCGATGCGTTCGGCGTTACGCCCCTCGGCAGCGAAATCCAGCTCGCGGCGCAGCGAGACGGTGAATTGCTGCACCACCTCGGCGGGACGATAGCGCTTGAGATCCGGTGCGCGGGTTTCGACGATTTCGGCAAGCCGTGCCAGCAAGCGCAGGTCGGCATCGATGGTGTCGCCGATATCGGGACGGCGGATCTTCAACACCACCGGCGTGCCATCGACCAACCACGCGCGATGCGTCTGCGCCAGCGATGCGGCCGCCAGCGGTTGTTCGTCCAGGCGCGCGAACACGCTCTCCGGCTCCATGCCCAGCGCGGCAACCAGCTGCGGGCGGATCTGCTCGAACGGCAGCGCCGGCACGGCGTTCTGCAGCTCGCTTAATTCTTCGATCCACTCCGACGGCAGCAGATCCACGCGCGTGGCCAACACCTGTCCGAGTTTGACGAAGGTGGGCCCGAGGGCTTCCAGCGCACGCCGCACGCGCAATGCCGCGGACATGCGCAAGCGACCCTCGGCATTATTCCAATGCAACAACCTGCCAGCACGCTCGAGCACATCGCCCATGCCGATGCGACGCACCACATCGCCGAAGCCGTAGCGGATCAGGACCGAGGCGATTTCCTGCAAACGCCCAAGATCACGCACCGTGCCAAGCGCTTCCCACATCAGTGCACCGCCCGCGAGCATGCCGCTCTCAGATGCTGCGCGACACTGCACTGCACAGCGGCCTGCAGCGTTGGGGAAGATGAGACAGTAGCAAGGAGCGAACGCATTGGCACACGAGGCGGTGACGAGAGCTTCGTTTGTAGCCGATCTGCCCGCCGCTGTCGCGCCCTGGCCCGCTCGAAGCTCAGCGCAGGTTGCAACGCGCTGCGTAGCGCAGGTGCAAGATGCAGCGTACTTTCGTCGGGTGCATGCAGCTCAATCGCGCAGTCGCAAGGTCACACCAACGCCGCGCGGCGCGCCTCAAAATGCGTTCTACGAAGCGGGCTGCAGTGGCTTGTCGATGACGCTCTGCCAATAGGTTTCCTCGGGCATGCAGCCCTGTCTCAGCACTTCGGTTTCGATGCCGCGCTATATCACGCTGAAATGGCGCGCACCACGAGTGCGATGCCGAACGCCATCCAGCGAATCTGCGAGACGTTAAAGCAGCGCGCTCAACCCGCGCAGTGCGGCAGCCACGGTCTGACGCCGTACTGCATCGCGGTCGCCATTGAAGTGGAACAGTTGCGCCGTGGCATAGCCGCCGCGACGCTTCCAACCGATCCAGACCGTACCGACCGGCTTGTCGTCGCTGCCGCCACCGGGCCCGGCAATGCCGGTCACCGCCACCGCGATGCTCGCGCCGGAATTGACCAACGCGCCAGAGACCATTTCGATCACGGTGTCGCGGCTGACCGCTCCATGCACTTCCAGGGTCTGCGGACGGACGCCAAGCAACGCCTGTTTAGCCTCATAGCTATAAGCCGCCATGCCGCAGTCGAACCAGTGCGAGGAACCGGCGACATCGGTCACCGCCTTGGCGATCCAGCCACCGGTACAGCTTTCGGCAGTGACCAGGCGCTCGCGCGCGGCAAGCAATTGCTGCCCGAGGGCTTCGGCCAGCTGCTGCAGTTCGGAATCGGCGGACAGGGACATGGGCAGGGCAATAAAGGGGCAGCGGACGTTTTAGCCCAATTTGCCGCGCCTGTCTGCGGCTAGCGCCGATTCCGGCTGGGCGTGAGGTGGCCGAGGTTCAGTGGCAATGTGTGGCCGACAGGCGGTGCTTCGGGCATGGATCGGCACCGGATGTGCAGCAGGTTGCCGGCCGCGCGCCGTCAACCTGCAGCACCGCAACCTCCAGATCACTGAGCACCGCAGCCAGGGCGCCACGTTACTGAGGAGCGAGATAGTGCAGGGCGTCAGCTCACGACTGCGGTCTACCACAGCACCATGCCATCGCCCATGTCGTTTGATTTTCCGAGTCGCCACAACGAGACGTGGCAACCGCCGCATAACGACGCAAAACATCCACCTCATTCGCTTTGAAGCAGCAGCACAGTCGCGCTATGCGGACTGTGCTGCCTGCATCACGCTTCCCAGTCTTCGCGGCGATCCGGCAGCATCGCGCGCAGTGGCGCACCGTCCTCGCCAGCGGCCAACCGCTCGGCTTCGACCATCGGCAGATCCACATCGAGCAACCAACCCTCTTCGTCCGATTGCTCGTTGCGCACTACTTCCAGCTGATGCAGCCGCGAACGCAGGCGGCCGGCCGACGGCGGCAGCCGCAACTGGCCGGTCAGATGGCACAGGTCCAGTCGCTGACCGAGCGCATGCTGCAATTCTTCCAGCCCGCGCCCGTCGCGCGCCGACACCCATACGCGTTCGCGGCGTGCCGGGTCTGGAATGCCGTCCTGCGCATCGTGGCGTACTTCGGCGCCGTCGATCTTGTCGATCTTGTTGAACACCAGCAGTTGCGGTAGATCGCCTGCACCGACGGCCTGCAACACTTCATCGACCTGCAGAATGCGCTCTTCGCGCAGCGGGTCGGCCGCATCGACGATGTGCAGCAACAGATCGGCATCGCGCGCTTCGGACAAGGTCGAACGGAACGCGGCGACCAGTTCGTGCGGAAGATCGCGCACGAAGCCGACCGTGTCGGCAAGAATCGCGCTACCGCCCGGCAACGCGATGCGCCGCACGGTGGGATCCAGCGTGGCGAACAGCTGGTCGGCCACGTAGGCCTCGGCGCCGGTCAACGCATTGAATAGCGTCGACTTGCCGGCGTTGGTGTAGCCAACCAATGCAATCCGCGGCAATTCGCTGCGCATCCGTGCACGACGCATCTGGGTACGCTGCACCTCGACTTTTTCCAGCCGCTGCTGCAACTGTTCGACGCGCTTTTGCAGCAGGCGGCGGTCGGTTTCCAGCTGGGTTTCGCCGGGGCCGCGCAGGCCGATCGAGCCGCCGCGCTGACGCTCCAGGTGGGTCCAGCCACGCACCAGCCGCGTAGCCATGTGACGCAACTGCGCCAGCTCCACCTGCAGCTTGCCTTCGTGGCTGCGCGCGCGTTGCGCGAAGATGTCCAGGATCAGCCCGGTGCGATCGATCACGCGCCGCTCCAGATACTTTTCCAGGTTGCGCTCCTGTCCGGGCGACAAGGTGTGATTGACCAACACCAGATCCGCACCGGTGGCTTCGGCTGCCGCCTTGACCTCTTCCAGCTTGCCGCTACCGATCAAGGTCGACGGGCTTGGTTTGTCGATACGTGCGGTGAGCGTGGCCGCCACCGTGGCGCCCGCCGACTTTGCAAGGTCGGCGAACTCCTCCATGCCATCGTCTTCGGCAGGTCCACCGGAGTGGGTCTGTATCAACAACGCGTGTTCACCCTTGCGGGACCGGTCAAACACGCACTACTCCGTTACTGCTCGACGTCGTCATCTTCCGCCTGATTGCCTTCATTGGATTGCACATACCCACCACCCGGCCCCACGCGCACATTGCGCGCCGGCACCACCGTGGAAATGGCGTGCTTGTACACCATCTGACTCACGGTATTGCGCAGCAGGACCACGAACTGGTCGAACGACTCGATCGTGCCCTGCAGCTTGATGCCATTGACCAGATACACCGACACAGGAACCCGCTCACGCCGCAGCGCATTGAGGAATGGATCCTGTAAAGATTGCCCCTTAGCCATCGAAAAATCCTCTTCGTTATTGTTCTTATTGTCCCGGTCGACACCTGGCATCCCCAGCCGGTCCCGGAAGCGGGATGTTACACGCCTGAAGCCTGCCGCACAGCGGAACGATCACCGAGGAAGCCGACAAGTGCGCGCTCCAATTGATGGCGATCAAGCTCCGGGTCGAACCAGCGCGCGTCCAGCTCGCCACGCAGCCAAGTGAGCTGCCGTTTGGCCAGTTGCCGGGTCGCCTGGATCGCCTTGTCGCGGAACTCGGCCAGGCTGCCTGCCCCATCCAGATACTCCCAGGCTTGCCGATAACCGACCGCGCGTACCGCCGGCAGATCCAGCGGTACTGCCACCGCCCGCATCTGCGGTAGCGCCCGCACCTGCTCCACTTCTGCCAGAAAGCCCTGTGCCAGCATCGCGTCCAGGCGTCGTTCGATACGTCCATGCAGCACCGCGCGCTCACGTGGTGCCAGTACCACTTTCAACACACGCACTGGCAGACGCAGCCCTGGCGGTAGCGCCTGCCAATAACTGATCGGCCGCCCGCTGATGCGGTAGACCTCAAGCGCCCGCTGGATCCGTTGCGGGTCGGTCGCATGAATGCGCGCAGCTGCAACTGGATCTACGCGAGCTAGCTCTGAGTGCAAACCTGCCCAACCAATCTGCTCGGCTTCGGCCGCAATGGACGCGCGCGCAGCTCGGTCGGCCTCGGGTAGGTGCGACAAGCCTTCCAGCAGCGCGCGAAAATATAGCCCGGTGCCGCCGGCCAGAATCGGCAGCTTGCCGCGCGCCACGATCTGCGCGATCGCCTGGCGCGCATCGCCGGCGAACTCCGCTGCCGAATACACCTGCCAGGGATCGCGCAAGTCGAGCAGATGATGCGGAACTGCCGCGCGCATCGCCGCGTCGGGTTTGGCCGCACCGATCTCCAGGCCGCGATACACCAGCGCAGAATCGACGCTGACAATTTCTCCGTTCCAGCGCTCTGCTGCTTCCAGCGCCAGCGCAGTCTTGCCGCTGGCGGTGGGGCCCATCAGGGCGATCGCCAGCGGGCGTTGGTCGGCAGGCATCAGTCCTCGTCCGGCCAACGGATGGTCGGTGCGACCGGCGCGCTGACACGCGGGACCGGAATCGCCGCCATCGCGTTCCATACCTTCAACGCATCCACGGTGGCCGCCACATCGTGCACGCGCAACAGCAGCGCGCCGTGCTGGGCGGCGATCAGATGGGCGGCCACCGAGCCATGCACACGTTCGGCGGCAACCTCACGCCCGGTCAATTCGCCGATGCTGCGTTTGCGCGACAGCCCGGCCAATACCGGCAAGCCGAATTCCTGCAGGCGCTGCAGCTGCGCAAGCAGGGCGAGGTTGTGCGTGGTGGTCTTGTCGAAGCCGAAACCAGGGTCCAGGATCAGCCGGCGCTTGTCGATGCCGGCCATCTCGGCGGCGAAGATGCGCTCGGCCAGAAAGCGGTGGACTTCCCCCACCACATCGTCGTACTGCGGCGCATCTTGCATGGCGTGCGGCGCGCTGCGCGCATGCATCAAGACCACCGGCACGCGCAGGTCCGACGCCGCCTCCAGTGCACCGGGCGAACGCAGTGCATACACGTCGTTGATCATGCCCGCGCCGGCCGCGACCGCTGCACGCATGACCTCCGGTTTGAACGTATCCACGCTGATCGGCACGCGGGTGCGTTGCGCCAGTGCTTCGATGACCGGAATCACCCGCTGCAGTTCTTCTTCAACCGATACCGGCGTGGCACCCGGGCGTGTGGACTCACCGCCGATATCCAACACCGCAGCACCCTGCTCCACCAGCGCCAGTCCATGCGCGATCGCCGCTTCGCAGCTGGCATGCTGGCCGCCGTCGGAGAACGAATCGGGCGTGACATTGACGATACCCATCACCTGCGGCGTATCCAGCCGCAGGCTGCGGCCGGCGCAATCCAGTGTGAGGGCGGTATCGAACATCGACGATGTCTCCTGGGTCATTGCTTGCATGTGGGCATTGCTACGCCCGATAACGCATCAAGGCCGGGAATCGCTTCCCGGCCTTGATGCATGCCGCTGCAGATCAGTGCACAGCCGGCTCAGATCTGCTCGGCGGGCCCGGCGATGGGCGGCAACGGCCGCGGGCTACCCTTGTCGTTGTTGTTGCCACCGTCCTTGTCGGACTTGCCCCAACCGGCCGGCGGCGGCGGCTCGCGGCCTTCCATGATGGCATCGATCTGCGGCACGTCGATGGTTTCGTACTGCAGCAGCAGCTGCGACATCGCATGCAGCTTGTCCAGATTATCGGTGAGGATGGTCTTGGTCTTGCTGTAGGCCTTGTCCAGAATCGAACGCACGACTTCATCGATCTTGCGCGTGGTCTCATCGGAGACGTTCTTGTGCTGGGTCACCGAACGGCCTAGGAACACCTCGTCCTCTTCCTCGCCATAGGCAACCGGGCCGAGCTCGTCGGACAGGCCCCACTTGGTGACCATGTTGCGTGCCATCTTGGTAGCCCGCTCAATGTCGTTGGAGGCGCCGGTCGTGACCTTGTCGCCGCCGAAGATCAGCTCTTCGGCAACGCGGCCGCCATACAGCGAGCACAGCTGCGATTCGATCGCCACGCGGTTCATCGAGTAACGATCGCCTTCCGGCAGATACATGGTCACGCCGAGTGCGCGGCCGCGCGGAATGATGGTGACCTTGTAGACCGGGTCGTGCTCCGGCACCAGGCGGCCGACAATGGCGTGGCCTGCTTCGTGATACGCGGTCAGCGTCTTTTCGTCCTCGCTCATGGCCATCGAACGACGTTCGGCGCCCATCAGGATCTTGTCGCGGGCACGGTCGAAGTGGTCCATACGGACCTCCTTCTCGCTGCCGCGCGCCGCGAACAACGCCGCTTCGTTACACAGGTTGGCCAGATCGGCACCCGAGAAACCCGGGGTACCGCGGGCGATCACCATCGGCACGACGTCGTCGGCCAGCGGCAGCTTGCGCATATGCACGCGCAGGATCTGCTCGCGGCCCTTGACGTCCGGCAAGCCGACCACAACCTGGCGGTCGAAACGGCCCGGACGCAGCAAGGCCGGATCCAGCACGTCGGGACGGTTGGTCGCCGCAATGACGATCACGCCTTCGCCGCCTTCAAAGCCGTCCATTTCGACCAGCAACTGGTTCAGGGTCTGCTCGCGCTCGTCATGCCCGCCGCCGAGACCGGCGCCGCGATGACGGCCCACCGCATCGATTTCGTCGATGAAGATGATGCACGGCGCGTGCTTCTTGGCCTGCTCGAACATGTCGCGCACGCGGCTCGCACCGACACCGACGAACATTTCGACGAAGTCGGAACCGGAGATGCTGAAGAACGGCACCTTGGCTTCGCCTGCGATCGCCTTGGCGAGCAGCGTCTTACCGGTACCCGGCGGGCCCACCATCAGCACGCCGCGCGGAATCTTGCCGCCCAGCTTGGTGAACTTGGTCGGGTCGCGCAGGAAGTCGACCAGTTCGCCCACTTCTTCCTTGGCCTCGTCGCAACCAGCAACGTCGGCGAAGGTGATCTTGATCTGGTCTTCGCCCTGCAGCTTGGCGCGCGACTTACCGAAGCTCATCGCACCCTTCGCGCCGCCACCGCCGCCTTGCATCTGGCGCATGATGAACAGCCAGAAGCCGATGATCAGGATGACGGGCAGGAAATTCAGGACCAACGACCAGAAGCCAGGGCCGGTCGAGGGCTTCTGGCGGGTCATTTCGATGTTCTTGCTGTACAGCACGTCGACCAGCTTGTCGTCGCGCGGACCGTAGACGGTAGCTTCGCTACCGTCGGTACGCTTGAAGCGGATCGCGTTGACGGCCAGGTTGGTCTCGTCGGTGTAGTCCACCGATTTAACGCGCCCGGAGTCCACTTCCTTCAGAAATTGGGTGTAGGTGATCGAGTCGGGACCGACGCCGCCTGCCATCCGCGGCGAGAAGCTCTGGAAGACAACCATCAGCACAACTGCGACGACCACCCACAGCAGCAGATTCTTGGTCAAGTCGTTCATCCTCATTGGCTCCGGTGCCCTCTACTCTTTAAATTCTTCAAACACGGTGGTCATTGGCAGCTTACTTGATCTGGACACGCTTGCCCTGACCGAGCGCATAAACTTCCGGGGAGCGCTTGCGCGAGGCCGCCGGCTTGCGAATCGTCACCTTCTCATAGCGGCGGCGAAGCTCACGAATGTAGTCGTCGGACCCAACACCCTGGAACAGCTTGATTAGGAACGCCCCGCCCGGTTTGAGGTGGGCGTCGGCAAATTCCATCGCCAGTTCCGCCAGGTGCATCATCCGCGGTTGGTCGACCGCATCCATGCCACTCTTATTTGGGGCCATATCGGACAGAACAAGGTCGACCGGCACATCGCCCAGCATCGCTTCGAACTGCGATAGGACGGCCTGCTCCCTGAAGTCGCCGTGAAGGAACTCCACGCCCGCCAGGGCCGGCATGTCCAGGATATCCAGCGCCACTACCCGGCCGCTGTCGCCCATGGACTTGCGCACCTGCTGCGACCAGCCGCCCGGGGCCGCACCCAGATCGACCACCACCATGCCCGGTTTGAGCAGGCGGTCGCGCTGCAGCAACTCTTCCAGCTTGTAGGCCGCGCGCGAGCGCATGCCCTCGGCCCGGGCCTTCTTCACGTAAGGGTCGGCGAAGTGTTCCTTGAGCCAGCGCTGGCTGCTTTTACTGCGGGAAGGCATTGGCAAAGCGGTCCGAACGGGTCGCCATGATACCCTGAACACCCTTTCCTTCGCTTCGATCCTGCATGTCCATTGTTCTCACCTCCGCCCAGAATCGTTTCCTGCGCGGCCAGGCCCACGATCTCAAAGCCTTGCTGCAGACCGGCGGCAAAGGGGTCACGCCGGCATTTCTGGCCGAACTCGAGGACGTGCTCGAGCGCCACGAATTGATCAAGGTAAAAGTGGCATCGGAGGATCGTGAGACCCGTGATGCGCTGATTGCCGAGCTGATCGAGCAGACCGGCAGTGCGCTGGTGCAGCGCATCGGCCACGTCGCAATTTTGTACCGCCCCGGCAAGGAAAAGCGCCAGATTGTGCTGCCGCGCGGCTGAGCCAACGAGTTCGCCATGCCTTTAAGTCAGGAACACCCCGATTACGCTTATGCGCTGCGCGCGGCCGATGGCCGTCATGCCAAGGTGAACGATCAAATTCTGCAGCAGAGCTTCATCCTGATGCCGGACGAGCTGGTGGAACGCTGGCCGGTGCAAAGCCTGGAGCAACTCCACGTGAGCCATATGGACGCGGTGCTGGCACTCAGCCCGGCCGTGATCCTGCTCGGCACCGGCGCGCGCCAGCTATTCCCGAAGGCCGATGTAGTGGCAGCCTGCCTGACCCGCGGTATTGGCCTGGAAGCAATGACCAATGCCGCCGCCGCGCGCACCTACAACGTGCTGGCCAGCGAAGGCCGGCGGGTGGCGTTGGCGATGGTGTTGCCTGGCTGAATGGCGTGGGACGGGATGTGGGCGTCGGGATCGGGGATTCGTAAGAGCGGGCTGTAGCAAGCTGCGCTTTCAATCGCCACACCAGGCTAGAGCGTCAATCAGTCACCACGTGGTGAGTTCGAAGAACGCACTCTCCATGCGGATACGAACAGCCCGGGGCCGTTGCGAATCCCGAATCCCAACGCCCCAATCTCATTTCTTGGGCAAATACAGCAACGGATCCACTGGCTTGCCGTTGTAGCGGATCTCGAAGTGCAGCATGTCGCGGGAAGCACCGCTGCGGCCCATTTCTGCAATCTGCTGCCCGGCCTTGACGCTCTGGCCTTCGTTCAGCAAACGCTTGCGGTTGTGCCCGTACGCGGATAGCCACTGGTCGTTGTGCTTGATGATGATCAGCTCGCCGTAACCGACCAGGCCGGCACCGGAATACACCACCACGCCGTCAGCGGCCGCGCGCACGGCCTGGCCGCTGGCACCGGCGATGTCCACGCCCTGCCTGGTGGTTTCGCCAGTGACGAAGGTGCCGACGACCACGCCATCGGCCGGCCAACGCCAGGAGAATCCACTGCTGACCGGTGCGGCGATCGGCGCAGCCGGACGCGGCGGAGCCACGCTGCCGGCAACCGGCGCACTGCTGCCGGGCTTGCTCGCCCCGTCGGGATACAGCTTGAGGGTCTGGCCGGGATAGATGGTATTCGGCGACGACAGGCCGTTCCAGGCTGCCAGGTCCGCGGCAGTGATATTGGTCCGGCGCGAGATCGCATACAGGGTATCGCCGCGCTGGACGGTCACCGTGGCACCCGGGCGTGGCAGCGACGGGCGTGGCGCCGTGCTTGGACGCGACGACGAACCACCACTCGCCCCAGGCGAACGCACCACCGTGGCGCTGCTGCAGGCGGTGAGCCCAATGGCCACTGCGAGCATGACTGCTGTCTTGCGTACCGAATTCATCTGCGTCTTGCTCATCCGTTCGTTGTCTTCCACACCAGCCACCCTGCACCTACCGCCAGCACCGCCATCGCAACCCAGCCCAGCGGCTCGATCCAGCGATGCAGCGCCGCCTCGGCACGCGCACCACCCAGGCGGATCGCACCGGCAACCAGATACACGCGCTTGCCGCGTCCCACCAACATGCTGGCGATGAACGGCAGGATCGGCACGCCGACCACGCCCGATGCCCAGGTGAAGATCTTCAGCGGAATCGGAGTGAAACCCACCAGGACCAGCGCCCAGAATGCCTTCCACGGCGAATCGGCGACCAGCGTGCGCAGCGTTTCGATCTGCTGCTGGATCTTCGCGCTCCAGCCCAGCCACTCGATCAACGGCTGCAACGCCGCAAACGCGAAATGGCCGAGTAGATAACCGACCAATGCGCCGCAGACCGATCCCAGCAGACTCAAGGTGGCGAACCACAACGAACGCTTTGGCTCGGCCAGCGACATCGGTGCCAGCATCACTTCCGGCGGCACAGGGAAGATGAAACCCTCTACGAAGCTGAGACCGGTCAACAGCGTGGGGGCGCGGCGATGGCGCGACCAACGGATGGCCACGTCGTACAACGGACCGAAAATCTTCATCGAGAAACTCTCATGGATTCAATCCAGCATGCCCGACAACAGCGGGACGAACGTGACCGGCGCCAGAACCTGTTGTTCGATGGTGCCATCGGCGCCGCGTGTGAGTTGCACCAGCGATTGCGAGGAAGCGCCGCCGACCGGAGCGACCAGGCGTCCACCGACCGCCAGCTGATCGACCAGCGCATCGACCAGCGCCGGTGCGGCGGCGGTCACCACGATGGCGTCATAGGGGCCGTGCTCGTGCCAGCCGATACGGCCGTCGTCGTGCTTGCTGCGCACGTTCATGCCCAGATGCCGAAAGCGCTTGCGCGCTTGCCGTAACAGATCGCCAATGCGCTCGACGGTGTACACCTCCAGCCCCAGCGCCGCCAGAATCGCGCCCTGGTAGCCGGAGCCGGTGCCCACTTCGAGCACCTTGGTCGGCGTCACTTGCAGCACTGCCTCGGTCATGCGCGCCACCACCCATGGCTGCGAGATGGTCTGGCCGTGGCCGATCGGCAGCGCGGTGTCTTCGTACGCGCGCGAGGCCAGCGCTTCATCGATGAACAAGTGCCGCGGCACGGTCTGCATCGCGTTGAGCGTCGCCTCGTCGTGGATGCCAGCCTCGCGCAGCCGTTCGACCAGGCGGTCGCGCACGCGCTGCGAGGTCATGCCGATTCCGACCGACTCCGGTTGCAGGCGCAGCCTCGGCGTCATGCCGGGCCGTCCAGCGCTGCGGTCAGCCCGCCCACCCAGCCGGCGACAGTCTCCAGCGCCTGGTAGCGAGTGAGATCGACGTGAATCGGGGTAATCGAGATATGCCCGGTGCGCACGGCGTGGAAATCGGTGCCGGCACCCGCATCCTGCTCCGGCCCGGCCGGGCCGATCCAGTACACGGTGCGGCCGCGCGGGTCACGCTGCGGCACGCATGGTTCGGAACGATGGCGATTGCCGAGCCGAGTCACTTCGAAACCGAGCACATCCGACCACGCCAGATCCGGCACGTTGACGTTGAGAATGGTGTCGGCGGGCAATGGGTCGGCCTTGAGACGTGCCACAATTTCCACCGCAGCGCGCGCAGCGGTGTCGTAGTGATGCGCTTGGTGATTGTGCGTGACCAACGACACCGCTACCGCCGGCAGGCCCAGGAAGCGGCCCTCCATTGCGGCAGACACGGTGCCCGAATAGATCACGTCGTCGCCCAGATTGGCCGAGTTGTTGATGCCGGAGACCACGATGTCAGGGTCGCAATCAAGCATGCCGGTGAGTGCCAGATGCACGCAGTCGGTCGGTGTACCGGCCACGGCGCAGGTCTGCGCGTCGATGCGGCGGGTGCGGATCGGCACGTCCAGCGTCAGCGAGTTGCTGGCGCCGGAGCGGTCGCGGTCGGGCGCGACGACCATCACTTCATGACCGCCATGGCGCAGCGCCTCGGCCAATATCTGGATGCCGGGGGCGTCGACACCGTCGTCGTTGCTAACCAGTACGCGCATGAGACTCCTCGGAAAACCGGACAATGATACCGGATGCGTCCCGCGCCTTCGCGCTTGATCTTCGCGTGCGTCTGCGCTTGGACCGGGTACGCTGTGCGGATGTCGCATCCTGAAGACGAAGACGACGGCGCGTTGTTCCGCGCAGCGATCGGCGCGGTCAAGCCGATTCGTGAAGTCGCCCCACCGGCCAACGCCAAGCCGCGCCCCAAGCCGCGTGCGCGCATGGCCGAGCGCGATGACGCCGAAGCGCTCGGCGAATTTGCGCGCCTGTTACGCGACAGCGCGCCGCTGGAAGCGGGCGATACCGCCAGCTATCGGCGCGAGAATCTTCCCAGCCGATTGTTTCAGCGACTCAAGCGCGGGCAATTTTCGGTGCAGGACGAACTGGATCTGCACGGCGCCACCGCCGCTCAGGCCGAATCGCTGTTGCGCCAGTTTCTGCTGGAGGCGCATGCGCACGAGCATGGGTGCGTGCGCATCATCCACGGCAAGGGCCTGCAGTCCGACAACGGTGCGCCCGTGCTGAAAAACCTGATGGACCGGCTGCTGCGTCAACGCAACGATGTGCTGGCGTTTCATTCGGCGCCGCCCACGCAGGGCGGCACCGGGGCGCTGCTGGTGTTGCTGGCACGGCGGTAGGCGGTAGGCGGTAGGCGGTAGGCGGTAGGCGGATGGCGGTAGGCGGATGGCGGATGGCGGATGGCGGATG
>NZ_JBBYGR010000005.1:47673-58325 GCF_038405005.1 Xanthomonas sp. JL1
GTAGGCGGTAGGCGGTAGGCGGTAGGCGGATGGCGGATGGCGGATGGCGGATGGCGGATGGCGGATGGCGGATGGCGGATGGCGGATGGCGAAGTGTGATTGACTCGCAGCGTTCGAAGCGATTGCGTGCGTTGGCGGGAATGGCTGTTGCGCGTGGATGGCCATGACGCGATGTGAAGCCTGTTTGGCAACCTTGTACCGCACACGTCCGGTCAGTGACGCCGCCATCGGCTTCACCGTTGTGGCGTCGCGGCCAAGGCCGCTCCTACGCGAACAGGATGCCCAGATCGCTATCGACGCTGCGCTGGACGGCCGACCAGCACATAATCACTCGTCAGAGCGCACACCGGCGTCGAAACGGCCTGCGTCGGTGACCTCACCCAATTCCCACAGCACCGCAGTGGCATAACAGCCAGGCGGCAGCGCGAACTCCAGTTGCAGGGTCTGCGCCTCCAGCCATCGATAGTCCAGACCTTGCGGACGCAAGCGCAGCGCGCGGCGCTCCTGCTTCAATCCCGCTGCTTCCAGACCCTGGCGCAGCGCTTCGGATTGCGGATCGGACAAGGCGCCCTGCTCCACTGCTGCCGCCTGATCGGTCGAGCGCAACGCGCCCGCGCCCCACAACGGGCCGCTGGGGTGGATATCGAAACACGCCAGCCGCTCTGCCAGCGCATCGCTCCACGGCTCCGGGCCGAAGACGCTGCGCGAGCCATCCAGCATCCACGCCTCGCCTTCCAGCGCACTGTCCCAACTGTCCTGCTCCACACGTGCGGTGAGGACGCGATTGAACAAGGCCGAGCGCGCCGCCGACAGCAGCATCGAGCGCTGATCGTTGCGCAGCCGCCGCCTGGAGGTTGGTGCCGGCGCCAGTGTTCCATCGGCAGCCTGCACATAGCCGAACATCACCAACGCAGCCGCCACGTTGCCGCCATCGCGACCGAAGCGTTGTTCGCCGAACCAGTTGGGGATGCCGCGCGCAGCAATCGCCTGCAACCGTTCCTCGACTGCATCGCGCTCGCCGTGTACCTGGCGCAGCGTCAACACAAAACCGTTCCCGTGCAGCGCACCGCGTTGCAGCTTGCGGTTGTGCCAGGTGCTATCGATCACCTGCATCTGCGCATCATCCAGCGCTGCGATATCCGGCGCGATGCGCTTGGGCAGATGCACGCTGAAGCGCTGGGTGGTCACGGCGTGGCGATCTTTCAGGCCAGCATAGCCGACGCCCATCTCGGCGATGCCCGCCCAGTGCGCGAGCTTCTTGGCGATGTAGGCGGTGTTCTGGCCACGCTTGCACACGGTGAGCAGCAAATGCTCACCTTCGCCAGAAGGCTCGAACGCCGGCAGTTCGTCGACCTGAAAGTCGTCCGGCGTGCTGCGCATCGCCGCGCTGAGCACGGCAGCGCCATGTGCACGTGGCAGCAGAGAGGTCTCGCTCATGGTGTGATTCGCCTTCGCGCCGGAGGTGGCGCGCAATGCGCCGAATCGTTCGGCGTGGTGATTACATCCCGCTGCATCGGCGCCGGTCCCGGCGCGTAGCACTGCGCATCTTGCTGCAGCTTATGCAGCGATCCTGCCCAGCAGCACTGCAGCCTGTGCAGCGATGCCTTCGCCGCGGCCGGTGAAGCCCAATTGTTCGCTGGTGGTGGCCTTGACGCTGACCGCATCGAGTTCGATCGCCAACAGGCCGGCGATGCGCTCGCGCATGGCCACCGCATGCGGTCCGACCTTGGGGCGCTCGCAGATCACGGTGATGTCGGCATTGCCGACGCGCCAGCCGCGCTCGCGCAGCAAGCCATCGCAATGCTGCAGAAACTGCGCGCTGTCGGCATCCTTCCAGCGTTCGTCGGACGGCGGAAAATGCCGGCCGATGTCGCCCAGCGCCAACGCACCCAGCATCGCATCGCACAGTGCGTGCAACACCACATCGCCGTCGCTATGCGCAAGTACGCCGTGACTGTGCGCCACGCGCACGCCGCCAAGCATCACGTGCTCGCCAGGGCCGAACGCATGCACGTCGTAGCCTTGGCCGATTCGGAAATTGAAGGACATGGAGACCCCGTAGTTGTTGAGCAGCTACCAAACCGTAGCAAGCAGTCGTCAGGTGTGCGCGGACGACGCAGAAACGGCAGTGTACGAGTGCTACAGGCCGCACCAAGCATCTGCCACCCCGCCTCGCGATGAGCGCACTCGTTTTGATAGACGCTCTAAGTGGCGTCGTTACCGTGGCTGACTGTAGCGAGCTGCGTTGCCACGTTGCGCGCGTTGCTCTGCGCATTGACGGCCGGCGCCTCAAGCGCATCGGCATCGACCGCAATGCCGCGGCGCGCCAATTCGAATTCGAAGCGCGCCAGATCCGCCGGCGTGGTCACCTTGAAGTTGTCTTCGGCGCCTTCCACCAGCAATGGGCGCAGCCCCATCCGCTCCATCGCCATCGCCTCATCGGTGACGTCCACACCGGCAGCCGAGGCCTCGGTGAGGCCACGGATCAATTGATGGCGCCGAAACAACTGCGGCGTGAGTGCGCGCCACAGACGTTCGCGTGGTTCGGTGCCGTCGATGCCGCCATCGTCGCCGGCACGTTTGAGCGTGTCGCGTACCGGTGCGGCCAGGATCGCGCCCACCGGGTCGCCGCGACCGATTTCCAGCAGGCGGTCCAGATCGGCCAGGGCCAGATTCGGCCGCGCGGCATCGTGCACCAGCACGAAATCGTCGGCGCGTACGCTTTCGGGCAAAGCCAGCACACCAGCCAGCACCGAGGCTGCACGCGTCGCGCCCCCCAGGCAGGTGAGCACGGGTTTGGACTGCACGGCAGTCCAGCCCGGCCAATCGGCATCGTCGGGGGCGATCGCCACCACGATGCCGGCCAGCGCCGGATGCGCCGCCAGCGCCATCAGCGTGTACGCCATCAAGGGCTGGCCGCCGGCCTGCAGATATTGCTTGGGAAGCGGCCCACCAAAACGCGTGCCGCGCCCCGCAGCCGGCACGATTGCCCAAATGGAGCCGGCCCAGATCGAACCGGTCATGGGTGGTCCACCGGATCGGTGGAGGCAGGCGCCTGCTGTGCGGGGGCCGCCGTTTCAGGCGATGCAGGTGCCGGCAACGGCGCATCTTCGACCACGCGATAGAACGTTTCGCCCGGCTTGATCATGCCCAGCTCACTGCGTGCACGCTCTTCGATTGCCGCCTCGCCATCCTTCAAGTCCTTCACCTCTGCGGCCAACGCCTGGTTGCGTTGGCGCAGCCCCTCGTTGTCCTGTGTCTGATGCGCGACCTGGGCTTCCAGCATCATGACTTCGCCGGAATTCCCAGGCCCGAACCAGAATCGGTACTGCAGCCAAGCCAGCAATACCGCCAGCACCAGCAGTAGCCAGCGCCAGTTGCGCACGTCTTATCGCTTGATCGAAACGAACGCGTCGCGACCGGCGTAACGCGCGTCGGAGCCCAGCGCCTGCTCGATGCGCAGCAACTGGTTGTACTTGGCGACGCGGTCGCTGCGGCACAGCGAGCCGGTCTTGATCTGCGTGGCGGTGGTGGCCACGGCGATGTCGGCGATGGTGGTGTCTTCGGTTTCGCCCGACCGGTGCGAGACAATCGAGGCGTAATTGGCCGCGTGTGCCATGGCGATGGCTTCCAGCGTTTCGGTCAGCGTGCCGATCTGGTTGACCTTGATCAGGATCGCATTGGCGGTGCCCGAGTCGATGCCCTGCTTGAAGATCTTCGGGTTGGTGACGAACAGATCGTCGCCCACAAGCTGCACATGCTTGCCGACGCGGTCGGTCAACAGCTTCCAGCCGGCCCAGTCGTCTTCGGCCAGGCCGTCCTCGATGCTGATGATCGGGTACTGCGCGACCCAGTCGGCCAGGAAGTCGACGAACTGCTCGCTGGTCAGGCGCTTGTTCTCGCCGACCAGGTTGTACTTGCCGTTGTCGTAGAACTCCGAAGAGGCCACGTCCAGGCCCAGCAGGATGTCTTCGCCGGCGGTGTAGCCGGCCTTGCCGATCGCCTCGAGAATCGTGTCCAGCGCTTCGACGTTGCTGCGGAAGTCCGGCGCAAACCCGCCTTCATCGCCCACCGCCGTGCTCAGGCCGTGGCCCTTGAGGACCGACTTGAGCGAATAGAAGATTTCGGTGCCGGCGCGCAGCGCTTCGGAGAACGAGCTGCAACCGACCGGCAGCACCATGAACTCCTGGAAGTCGACGTTGTTGTCGGCATGCGCGCCGCCGTTGATGATGTTCATCATCGGCACCGGCAGCGCCACATCCGATTCGGTGATGGTGGACAGGTACTGCCACAGCGGCTGCTTCCGCGAGGCGGCCACGGCATGCGCTGCGGCCAGCGACACACCCAGCAGCGCGTTGGCACCCAGGCGGCCCTTGTTCTCGGTGCCGTCCAGATCGATCAGACGACGGTCCAGCCCCTGCTGGTCGGCGGCGTCGAAGTTCTTCAGCGTCTCGGCGATGGTGCCGTTGACATTGTCCACTGCGTGACGCACGCCCTTGCCCAGATAGCGGGTCTTGTCGCCATCGCGCAGCTCGACCGCTTCCTTGGTGCCGGTCGAAGCGCCCGAGGGCACGGCCGCGCGACCGAACGAGCCGTCGTCCAGGGTGACTTCGGCCTCCAGCGTGGGATTGCCGCGGGAGTCGAGGATTTCGCGGGCGAGGATCTTGGCGATAGTGGTCATAGGTCGATCAGTTACCAGTAGAGGGGGAAGGACACCGGAAACAAGCTGCAGGATTATCGCTGCACACCGGTCCATTGCCAAATCGCAGACAGCCGCGGCAGGCGACAGGCAGGCGAGCGTAGCGCTAGGCCATCAGGCCCAGCAGCGACAGACCCACCAGCAGCAGCAAGAACAATAGCAAGACCAACGCGAGGACCGCTGCGCCGGTTTGGCGCGCCAACCGCAACGCAACCGGGCCAGCGATCAATCCACCGGCGGCTGAAATCGCGGCAACCATCCACGTGATCAGCATCGGCACCCGCGTGGCCTGCATGGCCTGATTGCCATCGCCGGGCATACCGATGCTGGCGGTGAACAGCACGACCATCACCGCCATGCACAGCCACGCCGCGATTGATGCGGCTAGCGCAAGCCAGCCCCATGGCCAGCGTTGCCACTGCCGACACTGGCGGTGCGATGCCGCCACCGTCCAGGGATCAACACTCATGCGAAGCGCGCGAACCCGTGTTTCTTGGTGACGGCATCCAGTTCCATCAGGGTTTCGAGCAGTTCTTCCATGCGATCCAGCGGCCACGCGTTGGGGCCATCGGACAGCGCCTTGGATGGATCCGGGTGGGTTTCGGCAAACAGACCCGAAATACCGACCGCCACCGCAGCGCGCGCCAGCACCGGCACGAACTCGCGCTGGCCGCCAGAGCTGCTGCCCTGCCCGCCCGGCAACTGCACCGAATGGGTCGCATCAAACACCACCGGACAGCCGGTGTCGCGCATCACGCTCAGCGAGCGCATGTCGCTGACCAGATTGTTGTAGCCGAACGAGGCGCCACGCTCGCAGACCATGATCTGCGCGTTGCCGGTGGACTTGGCCTTGTCCACCACCGGCTTCATGTCCCACGGCGCCAGGAACTGCCCCTTCTTGATGTTGACCGGCTTGCCGGCGGCGCAGACGTTCTTGATGAAATCGGTCTGCCGCACCAGGAAGGCAGGGGTCTGCAACACGTCGACGACGGCCGCGACCTCGTTCATCGGGGTGTATTCGTGCACGTCGGTGAGTACCGGCACGCCGATCTGCCGCTTCACCGCATCCAGCACCTTGAGGCCTTCTTCCAGGCCCGGGCCACGGAAGCTGGTGCCGGAGGTGCGGTTGGCCTTGTCGAAACTCGACTTGAAGATGAAGTTGACACCGAGCTTGCCGGTGATCTCCTTGAGCTTGCCGGCCACGTCGAGCTGCAGCTGCATCGACTCGATCACGCAGGGGCCGGCGATCAGGAACAACGGCTGATCCAGGCCAACTTCAAAGCCACACAGTTTCATCAAGTCACCTATTGATTGAAGCCCCTCTCCCGTCGGGAGAGGGGTTGGGGTGAGGGTACGGGCGCGCCGCTTTAGTGAACTGCGATGGTTCGCCTTGGCTGGCGCGTGGCGACGCGTTCGTCAAGGCTGCCACCTTCCGGTGTGCTGCGGCGCCCCTCATCCGCCCCTACGGGGCACCTTCTCCCAAGGGGAGAAGGGACGACTCAGGCACGCGCTTCCTTCAACAACTTCCCGCCGGCCTTTTTCTCGCGCGCCGCACGCACGAAGCCGATAAACAACGGGTGGCCGTCGCGCGGGGTGGACAGAAATTCCGGATGCGCCTGGCAGGCCAGGAACCACGGGTGCGTGTCGCGCGGCAGTTCCACCACTTCCACCAGGGTGTCGTCCATCGACTTGCCGGAGATCACCAGCCCGGCGTCTTCCAGCTGCGTGCGGTAGCGGTTGTTGAACTCGTAGCGATGACGATGCCGCTCGGCCACCACGTCCTTGCCGTAAAGCTCGCGCGCCAGCGTGCCCGGCTTCAGGCGCTGCTCCTGCAGGCCCAGGCGCATGGTGCCGCCCAGGTCGGATTTTTCGTCGCGCTTTTCGACTTCGCCGGTGGCGGTGCGCCATTCGGTGATCAGGCCGATCACCGGGTGCGGCGACTGGCGATCGTTCTCGGTGCTGTTGGCTGCATCCAGATCGGCGACATGGCGGGCATAGTCCACCACCGCCGCCTGCATGCCGTAGCAGATACCGAAATACGGCACCTTGTGCTCACGCGCGAACTTGGAGGTCTGCACCTTGCCTTCGAAACCGCGGTCGCCGAAACCGCCCGGTACCAGGATGCCGTCGATGTCCTGCAACGCCGCCATGTCGCTGCGTTCCAGATCCTGCGCTTCCAGCCACTTCAGGTTGACCTTGGTGCGCTGACGCAGGCCGCCGTGACGCAACGCTTCGGCCACCGACTTGTAGGCGTCCTGGTGATCGACGTACTTGCCGACCACCGCAATGGTGACTTCGTCCAGCGGATGCTTGACCGCATCCACCACCGCCGCCCACTCGGACAGATCCGCCGCAGCCACTTTGTCCCGCAGCTTGAACTGCACGATGACCAATTCATCCAGCCCCTGGCGCAGCAATTCCAGCGGCATGCCGTACAGCACGTCGATATCGGGGCAGCTGATGACCGCGCGCTCGGAGACATTGGTGAACAGCGCAATCTTGCGACGCTCCGAATCCGGCACGGCCTGCTCGGAACGGCACAGCAGCACGTCCGGCTGGATGCCGATCGATCGCAGTTCCTTGACCGAATGCTGGGTCGGCTTGGTCTTCAACTCGCCGGCCGCCGCGATGTACGGCACCAACGTGAGATGCATGAACATGGCCTTTTCGGCGCCGCGCTCGGTGCGCACCTGGCGGATCGCTTCCAGGAACGGCAGCGATTCGATGTCGCCGACGGTGCCGCCAATCTCGATCAACGCCACATCGAAGCCGGCCGTGGCCTCATCGATGCAACGGCGGATTTCGTCGGTGATATGCGGAATCACCTGCACGGTGGCACCCAGATAATCGCCGCGACGCTCCTTGCGGATCACGTTCTCGTAGATACGGCCGGTGGTCACCGAGTTCTTGCGCGACAGGCGCGTGCGCACGTAGCGCTCGTAGTGGCCCAGATCCAGGTCGGTTTCGGCACCGTCGTCGGTGACGTAGACCTCGCCATGCTGGAACGGGCTCATCGTGCCCGGATCCACGTTGATATACGGGTCCAGCTTCATCATCGTGACCTTCAGGCCACGCGCTTCAAGAATGGACGCAAGCGAAGCGGCGGCAATGCCCTTGCCTAGCGAGGACACTACGCCGCCGGTAACGAAAATCAGGGGGGTCATGGGGCTTGAAGCCTCCCGGAAAGCCATAGTTTAGCGGGTGACGGGCGAATGCCCAAGGGTTGCGTGACGACGAAGTCATTCCACGCTGAAAACGTGCATGTTGCGCGGGCCGCAAATGCAGACGCCCCGGCCTGAGCCGGGGCGTCTGCGTATCACTCAAGCGATGCGAAAAAATCAGCGCGCCGGCGTCTGTTCTTCCTCTTCCTCACGCGGTGACACGTCGCCCTTGGGCTTCTGCGCGGCAGCGGCGGCGCGGCGTTCGGCCTTGCGCTCGGCTTCGCTCTTGGCCTTGGCGTCGCCCGCCTTCTGCGCGGTGGCGCCCTGCCCGGTCTGCTGCGGAGCGGCCTGGGCCATGGCGGGGAGCGCTGCGACTGCGGCCGCACCGAGGGTGAGCATCACGATGTGCTTGAACTTCATGGCGTCCTCCTTAGCTTCGTCGACATCCTCAGGTGGGGACGTTTGGTTCCGAAACCAATGCCAGGGTATCCACTGGCACCCAGCCCTGCACTGAACGCCTGTCGCGTGCAAAAAATCGTCCCAGCCCCCACACTTGCGCGTCGTTTCACGTGCCAACGAGATGCATGAACACCCGTTATAACGCCGCCGATATTGAAGTGCTGTCGGGCCTGGACCCGGTCAAACGCCGTCCTGGCATGTACACCGACACCGCGCGCCCGAACCATCTGGCGCAGGAAGTGATCGACAACTCGGTCGACGAGGCGCTGGCCGGTCACGCCAAGCAGATCGAAGTCACCTTGTACAAGGACGGCAGCTGCGAGGTGTCCGACGACGGCCGCGGCATGCCGGTGGACATCCATCCGGAAGAGAAGATTCCGGGTGTGGAGTTGATCCTGACCCGGCTGCATGCCGGCGGCAAGTTCAACAACCGCAATTACACCTTCTCCGGCGGCCTGCATGGCGTGGGTGTGAGCGTGGTCAATGCGTTGTCGACCAAGGTCGAGCTGTTCATCAAGCGCGAAGGCAGCGAACACCGCATGGAGTTCCGCGACGGCAATGCCGCGTCCAAGCTGGAAGTGGTCGGCACGGTCGGCAAGAAAAACACCGGCACGCGGCTGCGTTTCTGGGCCGACCCCAAGTATTTCGATACGCCCAAATTCAACGTGCGTGCGCTGCGGCATCTGCTGCGCGCCAAGGCGGTGCTGTGCCCCGGCCTGACCGTGAAGCTGCACGACGAAGCCACCGGCGAGCAGGACAGCTGGTATTTCGAAAACGGCCTGCGCGATTACCTCAAAGGCGAGATGGCCGAGCACGAGATGCTGCCGGCCGACCTGTTCGTCGGTAGCCTGAAAAAAGACACCGAAATCGTCGACTGGGCCGCAGGCTGGGTGCCGGAAGGCGAGCTGGTGCAGGAAAGCTACGTCAACCTGATCCCCACCGCGCAGCACGGCACCCACGTCAACGGCCTGCGGTCGGGCCTGACCGATGCGCTGCGCGAGTTCTGCGATTTCCGCAATCTGCTGCCACGCGGCGTCAAGCTGGCGCCGGAAGACGTGTGGGACCGGGTCACCTTCGTGCTCAGCCTGAAGATGACCGACCCGCAATTCTCCGGGCAGACCAAGGAACGCCTGTCCTCGCGTCAGGCCGCCGGCTTCATCGAAGGTGCTGCGCACGATGCCTTCAGCCTGTATCTGAATCAGAACGTGGAAATCGGCGAGAAGATCGCGCAGATCGCCATCGACCGCGCCAGCGCACGGTTGAAGACCGAGAAGCAGATCGTCCGCAAGAAGGTCACCCAGGGCCCGGCCCTGCCCGGCAAGCTGGCCGATTGCATCAGCCAGGATCTGTCCCGTACCGAATTGTTCCTGGTCGAAGGCGATTCGGCCGGTGGCTCGGCCAAGCAGGCGCGCGACAAGGACTTCCAGGCGATCCTGCCGCTGCGTGGCAAGATCCTCAATACCTGGGAAGTGGCTTCCGGCAGCGTGCTGGCCTCCGAAGAAGTGCATAACTTGGCGATCGCGATCGGCTGCGACCCGGGCAAGGACGACATCACCGGGCTGCGCTACGGCAAGGTGGTGATCCTGGCCGACGCCGACTCCGACGGCCTGCATATCGCCACGCTGCTGACGGCGCTGTTCCTGCAGCACTTCCCCGCGCTGGTGGCCGCCGGCCACGTGTTCGTGGCGATGCCGCCGCTGTTCCGCGTGGACGTGGGCAAGCAGGTGTTCTACGCGCTGGACGAAGAAGAAAAGACCACGCTGCTGGACAAGATCGCGCGCGAGAAGATGAAGGGCCAGATCAGCGTCACCCGCTTCAAGGGCCTGGGCGAAATGAATCCGCAGCAGCTGCGCGAATCCACCATCCACCCGGACACACGACGGCTGGTGCAGCTGACCATCGATGATGGCGAGCAGACGCGTTTGTTGATGGACATGCTGCTGGCCAAGAAGCGCGCAAGCGACCGCAAGCAGTGGCTGGAAACCAAGGGCGATCTGGCTTCGCTGGAAGTTTGAAACCCCCTAAGAACCTGTTTACGATCTCCTGAGCAGCAGTGCCAGGAACGCCAGGTGGATGAACTGCAAGCTGGTATTGAGCCTTCGCTCGCAGTTCTTCCATAGCCTCCGGTTCTTCTCCAGCCAGGCAAAGCTGCGTTCGACACTCCAGCGCTTGGGCATGACCTTGAAGGTATGCAGCTCGCTGCGCTTGGCAATCTGTACGGTGACATGCTTGCCCAGAATGTCCTGTACGCCCTCGGCGAAGGGATCTCCGGTGTAGCCGCTGTCGCACAGCAGGCGTTTCACCCGACCTAAACCCGATCGGCAGCGTTTCAA
>NZ_JBBYGR010000006.1:0-89398 GCF_038405005.1 Xanthomonas sp. JL1
ATTCGCCAAATACGCCCAGCGCTACCTGGCAGAGACGATGTGGCGGTTCAACCGCCGTTTCGATCTGACCCGGCTGGTGCCCGGCTTGCTGGCCGCCGCAGCCGCCAGCAAGCCGTGGTCCGAGCGGGCCCTGCGTGATGTCACCATGTTCACCGCTGAAAGTGCGTGCTAATCAGGACGGTTAATGCACGTGTACACCGTATGCCAGTTGCCAAAGCGCTCGGGCAGACCGCGCCATTTGCAGCCATGCTCTGCGACGTAAAGAAGGGCGTTGACTACCTGCAGGTTGGTCATGCTGACATTGCCGCGTTGCAAAGGTAGGCAATGCTCGATGAGTGCAAATTGTGCTGGCGTGATCTCCATGCCCAATAGTTTAATCGCTCGAGACATTAATGTTAACAGGCCCTAGATAACGCACTGATGCCGTTCTCTTCGACCAAGCGCAATGGCACCGGCCTTGGCCTCGCACTTACCCGCGAAATTGCCGAAGCGCATGGCGGCCGCATCTGGCTGCACAACCGCGAACACGGCGGATTGTGCGTGACCTTGCTGTTGCCGTTGGCGGCGTGAAAGCAGCAAGGCGCTCAGGACGGAATAACGCTTGGGATCCATGCAACCCAGGCGCTGCATCAGACCGCCGGTAGCGGACGCGCGTCGCGCACGTCGTCGCAGCGCCCCGGGGTGCGATCGGCGTTACCGCGGGAATGCCTGTCGCGCCCAGGTGCGCTCCTACACGTTCGATGCGTTGCGGCGCTGCACCGGCGGCTGAGCCACACAGGGCACGCCAGCCGCCTCGACGCGCCGAGAACGGCGGAACTGTCGCGCGCTTGGATGGGTCGCGCCGCCAAGCGCCATCAGCGCCAGAGCGGCGCTGTTCTCTGCGATGCAGCGTGCAGCCTATTTCTTGGTCGGCCGTTCCCAGCCTTCGATCACGGTCTGCCGCGCACGCGTCACCGTGAGCTGGCCCGCCGGTGCATCGCGCGTGACAACCGACCCGGCACCGATGGTGGAGTTGGCGCCAATTTCGATCGGCGCCACCAACGCGCTGTTGGAGCCGACAAACGCGCCATCGCCGATGGTGGTCTGCGACTTGTTCACTCCGTCGTAGTTGCAGGTGATGGTGCCGGCACCGATGTTGACCTTGCTGCCGATCACCGCATCGCCCAAGTAGGTCAGATGGTTGGCCTTGCTGTCGACGCCCATGGTGACCTTCTTGGTCTCCACGAAATTGCCGATATGCACGCCATCGGCCAACACGGTGCCCGGGCGCAGCCGCGCGAACGGGCCGATCTGCACCGCGCCTTCGGTAATCACGCCTTCCAGGTCGCTGTGCGCACGCACCTGCGTGCCGGCACCGAGCGTGACATCGCGCAGCCGCACGAACGGGCCGATCACCACGTCATCGCCCAGCGTCACCTCGCCTTCCAGGATCACATCGATATCCAGCTGCACATCGCGACCCACCTGCACGCTGCCACGCTGCTCCACACGCGCCGGGTCGGCCATGCGCACGCCCTGCAGGGACAGCGCGCGCGCAGCGCGCAGCTGCCATGCGCGTTCGAGCTGGGCGAGTTGCCACGGGTCGTTGGCACCCTCCACGTCCTGCGGGTCGGCCACATGCACCATGTCGGCCGGTGTGAAATCGGCAGCGGCGCTGGCGAACACATCGGTGAGATAGAACTCGCCCTGCGCATTGTCGTTGGACAAGCCACCCAACCAGCGGCGCAGTGCGGTGGATTCGGCGGTGAGGATGCCGGTATTGATGGTGCGGATGCGGCGCTGTTCGTCGTTGGCGTCCTTCTGCTCGACGATGGCGGCCACCTTGCCTTCCGCATCGCGCAGGATGCGTCCATAGCCGGTGGGATTGGCCAGTTCGGCCACCAACACCGCCATGCGGCCCGGTGCATGCAGCAACTGCAACAGGCTTTCGCTGCGGATCAGCGGCACATCGCCGTACAACACGAGCACCCTCGCCGCGTCGGGAATCGCAGGCATCGCTTGCTGCACGGCATGTCCGGTGCCCAGCTGCTCGCGCTGCGCGGCCCACTGCAGATCGCTTTGATCGGCAAAGGCGGCCTGCACCTGATCGCTGCCGTGCCCGTACACGATATGGATCGCCGCCGGCTGCAGCTGCCGCGCGGTGGCGATCACGTGCGCCAGCATCGGCTGGCCCGCCAGCGGCTGCAGCACTTTGGGCAGGGACGAGCGCATGCGCTTGCCCTCGCCCGCGGCCAGGATCACAACGTGCAGGGGCAGAGTCATCAAGACATTCCAGGCATATAGATGGCTAAATTCTAGTCGCTGCACCCCGTCGCGTCGTTGCCCGGATGCAGTGTTGGTCTGCGATAACGGCGTTTGCGCCTCACTGCCGCTAGGATAGGCGCCCCTTTCCTCGCTGCAGCACGCATGAGTCTGTTCCGCCAAGGCAGCCAGTTCATGATGATCGGCGCCCTGCAGCTGGCGGTGGATTGCAGCATTTTCATTGCCGCCACCGCCGCAGGCATGCCCGCGGTGCCAGCCAATCTGCTGGGGCGCATCGGCGGCGCCATGCTCGGCTTCTGGCTCAATGGCCGCTACACCTTCGCCCAGCAGGGCAATGCGCGGCTGGGTTGGCAACGCTTCCGCCGCTTCGCGCTGATGTGGCTGTTGCTCAGCGTGATCAGCACCTGGCTGCTCTCGACTACGGTGGATCTGCTCGGCCTACGCCAGGCGTGGCTGGCAAAACCGCTGGTCGAAGGCGGCTTGGCGATCGTGTCGTTCTTCCTGGGCCGGCATGTGGTGTACCGCTGATCGGGGCATGCGCACACAGCCAGCGGTTGTTCGGCTGTCTGGCGACATGACGCCGAGTGGAGCACCGCTTGCGCGCAGATATGCCGCAGCGGAGTAACTGCATCGTCTCACGTGCTGATCGGTCGCAAGTCCGTCTTTGTAAGCTCTGACGCGGCATCCATACCGCGCAAGGTCCTGTGCCGGTAGGCGGGCAAGTGCCAGTCGAGTTGGCTGGTGTACATGGCTTTCAGTCAAGCAGCCGGCAACTTTGTATGTGGTGTCCTCGCTGATTGCGGGACGATTGGCGGCATGGATACCGCCATCGAGCCCCCAAGGACGGTTTTACGGTGTGTCCCGCGAGCGGTGAGGACACCGCGCCTTCGACACACCCAGCATTTGATGCGGACGTCTGACTGCATTCACCAAGATGCGGCCGACAACACCAGCGCACGCACCACTGGGAGAGCGCTTATCCGTTTTGTCAGCCGCTCTGAACAGCACGACGGCGAGTGGCGCATCGCAGACCGGTTCGACCGCGCTGGATCAGTGGCAAAAATCGCCCAGGCCGCGCACCAGTGCTGCATGATGCAGTGCATCCAGCTGCCACTGCTTTGCGTAATGCGATGCCGCACGCGCCGTGCTGGCGGGGCAGTCGGGCGCGCTGCGCGCCGATGCCACATCGGCCAGCGCATCGAGCAGTTCGCCCTGCAGTTGATCCAGGCGTGTGCGCAGCGCGGCGAGATCCGGACGTGCGGTGTCCGGCGCACGTCCGCGCTCGTGCCAACGGTTCAACAGCGCGTACTGCACCGACTTGTTGGCTTCGATTTGCTGGCCAAAGAAGCGCGCCGCGTCGTCGGCATCTAGCCCGTGCGCTGGCGCCTGATCGCGCACCCTTTGCAACACCGCCGCCTCGCGCGCCTGATCCAGCACCGGCTTGCCGCTGTCCCACTTGCTCAGCGCCACTGCATCGCCGATGGCATTGCGCTGCACGATGCGGTCCATCAACAGATCCAGCGGCGGCTGGCTGCGCGCCGGCAATGCGCACCCCAGCAGTCCGGCGGCCAACAGGCCGGTCACTATGTAAGCGCGAATGCCATCGATCGAGCGGGCCATACAGGTTCCTCAACGTACCTGGATCACTTTGCCATGCACCACTGCCGGGCAGCGCTGCGCCAAGGCACGCAGTGTGCCTACCACAGGCCACGGTCGATTCGCGGACCCGCAGACGCATCTCCAAAAACGAAAACGCCGACACGATGGTCGGCGTTTCCGACGTTCTCTTCTGCAGATGAACTTGCAGCTGCTGGCAATGCATGCCCACCCATCGGGCCGGCATGCAACCGCTTAGTGCTTGAGGTTGCGACGCAAGCGCTCCAGTGCCTGCAATTGCACCGTGGCCTCGGTCAGCCGACGCTGCGCCTCGGCCACGTCCACCGTGTTGCCACGGTTGGCCAGCAGCCGCTCGGCCTCTTCCTTGACCTTGCGCACGGCCGCCTCTTCGATGTCCTGCGCACGCACCGCGGTGTCGACCAGGATGGTCACCACCTGCGGCTGCACTTCCAGGATGCCGCCGGAAATAGCGAAATCCAGATGTTCGCCATTGGCGGTGGTCACCACCACCTTGCCCGGCTTCAGGCGCGTGATCAGCGGCGCGTGCTTGGGCGCAATACCCAACTCGCCCAGCTCGCCGGTGGCCACGACCAGCGTCGCCTCACCGTGGAAGATTTCCTTCTCGGCGCTGACGATGTCGCAACGGATAGTGCTCATGCTGCCTCACTCTGTGAGGCGGGGATTGGGGATTCGGGATTCGGGATTCGCAACCGCAGCTTTCACTGTGGTCACTTACCTCGTTTCCGCTCCCCAATTACCGCCGTACCTAATCCCAAATCCCCAATGCCAAATTCCGGCTCTTACGCCTTGGCGCTCATCTTGTTGGCTTTCTCGACGGCTTCTTCGATGCTGCCGACCATGTAGAACGCCTGCTCCGGTAGGTGGTCGTATTCGCCGTCGCAGATCGCCTTGAAGCCGCGGATGGTGTCCTTCAGCGAGACGTACTTGCCCGGGGAGCCGGTGAACACTTCGGCCACGTGGAAGGGCTGGCTGAAGAAGCGCTCGATCTTGCGTGCGCGCGACACCGACTGCTTGTCTTCTTCGCTCAGCTCGTCCATGCCCAGGATGGCGATGATGTCCTTCAGTTCCTTGTACTTCTGCAAGGTCTGCTGGACGCGCTGGGCGGTGTCGTAATGCTCGTGGCCGATCACCAGCGGGTCCATCTGGCGGCTGGTGGAGTCCAGCGGATCCACAGCCGGGTAGATACCCAGCGAAGCGATGTTACGGCTCAGCGTGACGGTCGAGTCCAAGTGGGCGAAGGTGGTCGCCGGCGACGGGTCGGTCAGGTCGTCCGCAGGCACGTACACGGCCTGGATCGAGGTGATCGAACCGCTCTTGGTCGAGGTGATGCGTTCCTGCAGCACGCCCATTTCTTCGGCCAGAGTGGGCTGGTAACCCACGGCCGACGGCATACGGCCGAGCAGCGCGGACACTTCGGTACCGGCCAGCGTGTAGCGGTAAATGTTGTCCACGAACAGCAGCACGTCCTTGCCCTTGCCGTTGGCGTCCTTCTCGTCGCGGAAGTACTCGGCCATGGTCAGGCCGGTCAGCGCAACGCGCAGACGGTTGCCCGGCGGCTCGTTCATCTGGCCGTACACCATCGCGACCTTGTCCAGAACGTTGGAGTCCTTCATCTCGTGGTAGAAGTCGTTGCCCTCGCGGGTACGCTCGCCCACGCCGGCGAACACGGACAAGCCGCTGTGCGCCTTGGCGATGTTGTTGATCAGTTCCATCATGTTGACGGTCTTGCCGACGCCGGCGCCGCCGAACAGGCCGACCTTGCCGCCCTTGGCGAACGGGCACATCAGGTCGATGACCTTGATGCCGGTTTCCAGCAATTCGGTGCTGGAGGACTGGTCTTCGTACGACGGTGCGCCGCGATGGATTTCCCAATGGTCCGACGCCTGCACGTCGCCGGCTTCGTCGATCGGACGACCCAGCACGTCCATGATGCGGCCCAGCGTACCGGCACCGACCGGCACCGAGATGGCGCGCTCGGTGTTGGTGGCCAGCAGGTTGCGCTTCAAGCCGTCGGTGGAGCCGAGCGCAATCGTGCGCACGACGCCGTCGCCGAGCTGCTGCTGCACTTCCAGGGTGATTTCGGTGCCTTCGACCTTCAGCGCGTGATACACCTTCGGCACTTCATTGCGCGGGAATTCGACGTCGACGACCGCGCCGATGATCTGAACGATCTTGCCCTGACTCATTTTGCTGCTCCGGTTAGCTTTGTTCTGTCCGAGTGGCCGATGCCATCTCGTGGAATTTTGTGATTTGGGATTCGTGAGTGGGGATTCGCAAGGGCGCAATTCGCTGCGCTCCAACCAATCCCGAATCCCCAATCCCGGCGGTACTTATACGGCGGCCGCGCCGCTGACGATTTCCGAAATCTCCTGGGTAATCGCCGCCTGACGTGCCTTGTTGTAGACCAGTTGCAAGGTGCCGATCATCTTGTTGGCGTTGTCGCTGGCGGCCTTCATCGCCACCATGCGCGCGGCATGTTCGGACGCCACGTTTTCCAGCACGGCCTGGTACACCAGCGACTCGATGTAACGCGTCATCACGTGCTCCAGCACGCTGGCGGCATCGGGTTCGTACAGGTAATCCCAATCGTGGTGCGCCACCTTGTGCTCGGCGGCAGGCAGCGGCAGCAGCTGATCGAAGCTGGCCTTCTGCGTCATCGTGTTCACGAAGCGGTTGTAGACCAGATACACGCGGTCGACCTTGCCTTCGATGAAGGCATCGATCATCACCTTGATCACACCGATCAGCTGTTCGACCTGCGGGCTATCGCCCAGGTGGGTCACGCTACCGACCATGTTGACCTTGATGCGACGGAAGAACGCCGACGCCTTCTGGCCGATGGTCACCACGTCGATCTCAGCGCCTGTGCCCTGCCAGGGGCGCACTTCGCCCAGCATCTTGCGGAACAGGTTGTTGTTCAAACCGCCGGCCAGGCCGCGGTCGGAAGAGATCACGATGTAGCCGACCCGCTTGACCTGCTCACGCTCGATCAGGAACGGGTGCTGGAAATCGGTGCTGGCCTGCGCCAGATGGCCGATCACCTGCTTCATCGCCTGCGCATACGGACGCGAGGTCTTCATGCGCTCCTGCGCCTTGCGGATCTTGGAGGCCGAGACCATTTCGAGCGCGCGCGTCACCTTGCGGGTGTTCTGCACGCTCTTGATCTTGGTTTTGATTTCGCGTCCGCCTGCCATACTCGCTCGCTTCGCTCGCTTAGTGGGATTCGGGAATCGGGATTCGGGATTGGCTAACGCCTCCCTACCTCACCGCTTCCGAGAACCCCGGATGCCTAACGTCTGGGAAACAGAAGCGGGGCTGGGCATCAGCCAACGCCCCGAACCACCGCTTCTGCAAATTCCGAATGCCCAATCCCGAATCCCGGCGCCCTTACCAGGTGCCCGTGGTCTTGAACTCTTGGATGCCCTTCTTGAAGCTGGCTTCGATGTCGTTGTCCCAACCGCCGGTGCTGTTGATCTTGGAGACCAGTTCGCCCTGGGTGTTGGCGAAGTGCGCGTGCAGGCCTTCTTCGAACGCCAGCAGCTTGTTGACCGGCACGTCGTCGAGGTAACCCTCGTTGACGGCGTAGATCGACAGCGCCTGGTTGGCGATGGACATCGGCGCGTACTGCTTCTGCTTCATCAGTTCGGTGACGCGCTGACCGCGCTCGAGCTGCTTGCGGGTGGCTTCGTCCAGGTCCGAGGCGAACTGCGCGAACGCCGCCAGCTCGCGGTACTGCGCCAGCGAGATACGGATGCCGCCGGACAGCTTCTTGATGATCTTGGTCTGGGCTGCACCACCGACGCGCGACACCGAAATACCGGCGTTCACGGCCGGGCGGATACCGGCGTTGAACAGGTCGGTTTCCAGGAATATCTGGCCGTCGGTGATCGAGATCACGTTGGTCGGCACGAACGCGGACACATCGCCGGCCTGCGTTTCGATGATCGGCAGCGCGGTCAGCGAACCGGTCTTGCCGGTCACCGCACCGTTGGTGAACTTCTCCACGTAGTCCTCGGACACGCGCGCTGCACGCTCCAGCAGGCGGGAGTGCAGATAGAACACGTCGCCCGGATAGGCTTCGCGACCCGGCGGACGCTTGAGCAGCAGCGAGATCTGGCGGTAGGCCACAGCCTGCTTGGACAGATCGTCGTACACGATCAGCGCGTCTTCGCCGCGGTCCATGAAGTATTCGCCCATGGTGCAACCGGCGTACGGACTGATGTACTGCATCGCGGCCGATTCGGACGCGGTCGCAGCCACCACCACGGTGTGCGCCAGCGCGCCGTTTTCTTCCAGCTTGCGCACGATGTTGGCAACGGTCGAGGCCTTCTGACCGATCGCCACGTACACGCACTTGATACCGGTGCCCTTCTGGTTGATCACCGCATCGATCGCCAACGCGGTCTTGCCGGTCTGACGGTCGCCGATGACCAACTCACGCTGGCCACGGCCGATCGGGATCATCGCATCGACCGACTTGTAACCGGTCTGCACCGGCTGGTCGACCGACTTACGCCAGATCACGCCGGGCGCAACGCGCTCCACCGGTGCGGTCTGGGTGGCGCCCAGCGGACCCTTGCCGTCGATCGGCTCGCCCAGTGCGTTGACCACGCGACCCAGCAGTTCCGGACCCACCGGCACTTCCAGGATGCGGCCGGTGGTCTTGGCCACGTCGCCTTCGCGCAGGTTTTCGTAATCGCCCAGCACCACGGCGCCGACCGAATCGCGCTCCAGGTTCAGTGCCAGCGCGAAGGTGTTGTTCGGCAGTTCGATCATTTCGCCCTGCATCACGTCGGCCAGGCCGAAGATGCGCACGATGCCGTCGGACACGCTGGTCACGGAGCCTTCGTTGCGCGACTCTGCGGACAGCTTGACCGCTTCGATGCGGGTCTTGATCAGGTCGCTGATTTCGGAGGGGTTGAGCGTGGTTGCCATCGTTCAGTCCTAGGTGCCGGCCGCGGGGGCCGTGCGTTTATGTGAATTCAGTGGGCGAGCGAGCTTTGCAGACGCGCAAGCTTGCCCTTCAGCGAGCCGTCGATGACCACGTCGCCGGTGTCGATCACCGCGCCGCCGATCAGCGACGCATCGACTGCGGTGGTGATATCCACGTCGCGGCCGAAGCGCTTCTTCAGAGCAGCAGCGATCGTGTCCAGTTCGGTCTGGCTCATGGCAGCGGCCGAGGTCACCGTCGCCTTGACGACATGTTCGGCCTCGGCACGCAGGTGTTCGTACAAGCCTGCCACTTCCGGCAGCAGCGACAGCCGCTGCGCATCGGCAAGCACGCCGAGGAAACGCAGATAGTCCTCGCCCGCCTGCGGCGGCGCCAGCAGCGTCACTGCCTGTTCCTGGCCCAGGGCCGGGTTGAGCAGCAATGCGGCCACGCGCGGGTCGCCGGCCACCTGCGCCGAAAACGCCAGCGCATCGGACCAGGGCGCGAATGTGCCGCCCTCACGCGCGATCGCAAACGCGGCACGGCCGTAGGGACGGGCAAGGGTGAGGGCCTGACTCATCGCTTAAATCTCCGCCGCCAGCTCGTCGAGCAGCGCCTTGTGGGCGTTGGCGTCGATTTCGCGCTTGAGCAGCTTTTCTGCACCGCTGACGGCCAGCACCGAGACCTGCTTGCGCAGCTCCTCGCGGGCACGCGTGGCGGATGCGTCGATTTCGGTCTGCGCCAGTTCTTTCTGACGGTTGGCTTCGGCAATTGCCTCCAGCTTGGCCGCTTCGATGATCTGGTTGGCGCGCGCATGGGCCTGATCGATGATTTCGTTGGCCTTGGTGCGGGCGTCCTTCAGTACTTCATTGACCTTTTCCTGTGCCTGCGCCAGATCCTTCTGACTCCGATCGGCCGCAGCCAGACCTTCAGCGATCTTTTGCTGACGCTCTTCGATCGCCTGCAGCAGCGGCGGCCAGATTTTGGTCGCGACGATCCAGATCAGACCGGCGAAGGCCAGCGCCTGGGCAAAGATGGTAAGGGTGATATCCATGGGTCGCTCAATCGCTGTTTAGGGGTGAAAGCGCCACCGCACGGGCGGCACTTTCCGACCTTCATCCGCGGATGCAACCGCTGAGGGCTGCATCCACATCCTGCTACCGCTGGATCAGCCGGCAGCCTGCGACAGACGCTCGATGAACACCTGGGCCAGCGGGTTGGCGAAGGCGAACAGCAGGCCGACAGCGACGCTGATGATGAACGCCGCGTCGATCAGGCCTGCGGTGATGAACATACGCACCTGCAGCACCGGGATCAGTTCCGGCTGGCGCGCAGCCGATTCCAGGAACTTGCCAGCCATGATGGCCAGACCGAGGCCGGCACCCAGCGCGGCCAGGCCGATCATGATGCCGACGGCGAGGACGGTGGAGCTCTGGACTTGAGCGAGGTTGGTCAGGACGGCGAGGTTCATGGTGATCTCCGAACGAAAGTTTCTAAGGGTGATGGATGAAGCGGAATGAAGCAGATGAAGGGTGACGCAAACTCAGTGGCTGTCTTCGGCCAGGCTCAGATACACGATCGACAGCATCATGAAAATGAAGGCCTGCAGCGGAATCACCAGCAGGTGGAACAGCATCCAGCCAAGGCCGAATACGCCGCCAGCGACCATGCCGGCGATGCCCGCACCGCCCAGCACCCAGATCAGCAGGAAGACGATCTCGCCGCCGAACATGTTGCCGAACAGTCGCATCGCCAACGAAATCGGCTTGCTCAGCCACTCGACGATGTTCAAAAGCAGGTTGAACGGCATCATCCATTTGCCGAACGGCGCCGTGAGGAATTCCTTGGTCATGCCGCCCACGCCCTTGGAGCGCAGCGAGAACACGATCATCAGGAAGAACACGCTGATCGACATGCCCAAGGTGGCATTGACGTCGGCAGTGGGCACCGGCTTCCAGGCGTGCACGCCGACCCAGCTCAGCGGGATGGCGATGAAATCGGCCGGGATCATCTTGATGAGGTTCATCAACAGGATCCAGAAGAAGATGGTGATCGCGATCGGCGTCACCAGCTTGCTGCTGCCGTGATAGGTGTCCTTGGCCTGGCGGTCGACGAACTCCAGGCAGATTTCCACGAACGCCTGCCACTTGCCTGGTACGCCGGAGGTGGCATTCCGGGTCGCCGTCCAGAACGCCAGGACCATGACCAACCCCATCAACACCGCCATGATCAGGGTGTCGAGGTGGATGGTCCAAAACGTGCCGCCACCATCGCGAACCGGAAGGATCAGGTTGTGCAAGTGATGCTGGATATAGGAGGTAGGTGTTGCTGCCTCGCCCGCCATGTGTCCGGAGCCCTTTAAGTTCGAATCAGCGTCTGGCCAGAGCCAGAACCTGAAAAATCAGCCCGATGGCGATACCTGCCAACAAAGCCAGAGGAGGCAGCCGCCACAGGCCGAAGCCGAGCGCCAGCGCCACGAAAACCAACACCCACTTCAGCACCATCGCCAGAATCAGCCGCACCATGGCGATGCCGGCTGTCTGGATACCGCCACCTAGCGCGGTACGTGCCGCAACCCAACCGCCCAGCACCGTTGCAAATCCGGTCAATGCCAGACCTGCAGAGTAACCGGGACCGACCAACAGCAACCCCAGACTGGTTATAGCTACGGCGGCAAGCGGATATACCGCAGCGCGCAGCATCAACCGCCGACCCGCGTCAACGGAGTTCAGCACTACGGTTACCTTACGTGTGAATGAGTGGGAAGCGCAGTTGCGCCTCGTCGAGCCGCGAAAGTATAGCAATGGGACAAATTGCGAGACAACCGGCAGAGGTCATCGGTTGCTGCGATGCACCACGTGGTTGCTGCCACGAAGGGTGGGAACTTTGCCACAAACCGATGGTCAGAACTGGCGGCGCCTGCACATCCTCGTCGAAAGGTATCGCCGCAGGCCGCGTCTAGGAGCCCTGGGAGACCGGGGCTCCTGCTTTTTGTAAGCATTTTGTGCATCCCACGACCTTCCCATTGGCGGTCCTCCAATCGATACGCCGCTTGGCCGACTCTGCATGACGTTGGCGTTGGCGCCTGCGAGGGCATGCGACTCGACTAAAGGATGAGAGCGCCGCAAAGCGGACCGTTTTGTCCGATTGCTATGACTGCTTTCACGGTGACTGGACAGTTCTTTCACTTTTGAGAGACGCCGTCTTATCGAACATGCGCGGCGCAGGCCGAACTGCCTGACCATTCTTAAGAATTCGGAGCCCCCCATGAAACACCTGCTCGCACTGGCCATTCCGTGCGTCCTGGCTGCCGCGTATGCCGCGCCCGCGCATGCCGAAGACACCGATGACCGCTTCCAGATTCGTCTGGGCGCGATGAATGTCGACAACGACAACACCATCCGCGGCAACACGTTGCTGGCTGGCAACGATGTGTCGGTCAACGAAGACTTCAAGCTGGGCGGCAAGGAATGGGAGCCGCGCGTGGATGGCGTGTTCCGTATCAGCACCCGTCAGCGCCTGATCTTCGACTACTTCAAGTACGACAAGGATCGCCGCGAGACCCTGACCCAGGATCTGAGCGCCGGTGGCGTCACCGTGCCGTCGGGCAGCTTCATCAAGGGCGAGCTGAAGTATCAGGTTGCGACCTTTCTGTACGACTACTCGGTGGTCGACTCGCCGGAATTCAGCCTGGGCCTGCAGATCGGTGCCGAGTACGCCAAGGTCCAAGCCAATGCGTATGCCGACCTGGGGAGCATGTTCACCGGCAATGTCGTGGACGAAAGCGACGACGGCGCTGCGCCGGTCGTCGGTATCCGCTTTACGGCGCGTCCGAGCGAACACTGGCTGTTCAACGTGCAGGGCCAGTACCTCAACACCAGCTGGGGCGACTTCAGCCACTACGACGGCGACCTGAGCCGCGCCAACGCGATTGCCGAATACCGCTTCACCAAGAACTTCGGCATTTTTGCCGGCTACGACTGGTTCAAGCTGGACGTCGACAAGAGCAGCAGCGATGGCCTGATCGGCCTGAAGCAGGAGTTCAAGGGGCCGGTGGCAGGCGTGACGTTCGCGTTCTGATTCTTTCCGGTCCCGGGGCACGGGATCCGAAAAGCAGCTTCATGCAGAACCCCGCAGCGATGCGGGGTTCTGTCGTTTAACCGATGCGTGGCAAGTCACCGACGCGGCAGCGGCCACATGGCTGCGGCGGACACACGCTCAGGGCGGCTTGGTCGCACCCGCTACCAACAGATGCTGGTGCGTGATGCAGTCGCACTCGTCGTGCCACCCGTGGTGCGGATCGGTGCAGATCGCATGCGGCACCGTCGCCGGCAGCGACGCCACGTCGCTGCGCAAGTCGCGCTTCAGCGAGACGGCCACCGAGCCCGCATGTGTCCCGTCGCTCCGCCGCGTCGGCTCGGCAATACGGTTGCCGATGGCCAGTTCGCGCTGCAGCAACGCCTGCAGTTCGGGACACAGATTGCCCCCCCACCACACGGCGACCTCCATGCGTCGAGTCAGCACCGCGGCGACCGTGCCATACGTGGCGGCACGGTCGTGCAGAGCGGCGTCACTTTTTCTTGGGGATGTACAGGTCGGTGATGGTGCCGTCGTACACCTCGGCAGCCATGCCGACCGATTCGCTCAGGGTCGGATGCGCATGGATGGTGTGGCCGATGTCTTCGGCCTCGGCACCCATTTCGATCGCCAGACCAATTTCAGCCAGCAGATCGCCGGCATGCACACCGACGATGGCGCCACCGATCACGCGATGGGTTTCTTCGTCGAAAATCAGCTTGGTGAAGCCCTCGGTGCGGCCGATACCGATCGCGCGGCCACTGGCAGCCCACGGGAACTTGGCCACGCCGACCTTCAGGCCCTTGGCCTTGGCTTCGGTCTCGGTCACGCCGACCCAGGCGATTTCCGGGTTGGTGTACGCCACCGACGGGATCACCCGCGCCACCCATTCCTTCTTCTCGCCGGCAGCCACTTCGGCGGCCAGCTTGCCTTCGTGCGTGGCCTTGTGCGCCAGCATCGGGTTACCGACGATGTCGCCGATGGCGAAGATGTGCGGCACGTTGGTGCGCATCTGCCGGTCGACCGGAATGAAGCCACGCTCGGTGACCGTGACGCCGGCCTTGTCGGCACCGATCTTCTTGCCGTTGGGCGAGCGGCCCACGGCGACCAGCACGCGGTCGTACGCAGTGGCCTGCAGGCCGGGTTTGTCGCCCTCCACGGCCGCTTCGAAGGACACGGTGATGCCCTTTTTACCGGCGGTGACGTCGGTGGCCTTGGTCTTGAGATGGACGTCGACGCCCTGCTTCTTCAGGCGGTCGGCCAGCGGCTTGACCAGGTCCTTGTCGGCGCCCGGCATCAGCTGGTCCATGAATTCGACCACGGTGACCTTGCTGCCGAGCGCGCTGTACACCGTGGCCATTTCCAGACCGATGATGCCGCCGCCGACCACCAGCAGGGTCTTGGGAATGTCGTGCAGCTCCAGCGCGTCGGTGGAGTCCATCACGCGCTTGTCGTCCCATGGGAAGTTGGGCAGCTTCACCGCCTGCGAGCCGGCCGCGATGATGCAGTGCTCGAAGCGCAGCAGCTGGGTCTTGCCGTCGTCGCCGACGATTTCCAGCTCATTGGGCGAAACGAACGTTGCCACGCCGGTGACGGTACGTACCTTGCGCTGCTTGGCCATGCTGGCCAGGCCGCCGGTGAGCTTGCCGACCACTTTTTCCTTGTACTCGCGCAGCGTGCCCAGGGTGATCTTGGGCTGACCGAAGTCCACGCCGAAGTCGCCGGCATGGGCCACTTCATCGATCACCGCGGCGGCATGCAGCAGCGCCTTGGACGGGATGCAGCCAACGTTGAGGCAGACGCCGCCGAGGCTGGCGTAGCGCTCGATCAGCACCGTGTCCAGGCCCAGATCGGCGGCGCGGAATGCGGCCGTGTAGCCACCGGGGCCGGCGCCGAGCACCACCATCTTGCATGCGATATCGGCCGGCTTGTCGCTGGCCAGTGCGGGCTTGGACGGCGCCGGTTCGGCCGGGGCGCGATGCGACGGCGTCACCGGCGGCTTGCTGCCCGGCGCGGCAGCAGGCGCGACAGCGGCCGGTGCGGCCTTGGTCTCGGCCTTGGCCGGCGCGGCAGCCTCGCCTTCGGTTTCGAGCAGCAGCACGAGCGCGCCTTCGGACAAGATGTCGCCGACCTTGACCTTGAGTTCCTTGACAACACCCGCGGCCGAGGACGGCACTTCCAGCGTGGCCTTGTCCGATTCCAGCGTTACCAGGCCCTGGTCCTTGGCCACGCTGTCGCCAACGGCGACCAGCACTTCGATGACGGGGACATCGCTGTAATCGCCGATGTCGGGAACCTTGATTTCAATGACCGCCATTTGCTTCTCCTGTAGCTCAACCGGCCGTGCCGGCAAGCGTCTGCTGGAGTTCATCCAGCGACGATTCGATTTGGGTCCAGCGCTTGTCGCGCTTCTTTTCATTGCCTTCGCTGGCTTCGATCAGCAGCGCGGCCTGTTGCAGCAGCAACGCGCCGCCGCCGCAGCTCGGCCGCGCGCCGCTGTAGCGCACGCCATCGACCTGGAATGAGAGCACTTCGCCCTCGCTCACCGGCGCAGTGCGTCCGATCGGTGCGAGCTGGGTCAGCGTGTTGGTCCAGTTGCTGACCAGGCGCTTCGCCAGAGCCGCCAGAATCGGGATCTCGACCGTTTCCGGGGGCTGCTCTGTGCGGAACTGCACGCTGCCGCGGTCGGTCTGGCTGACCCAGTTGTAGACGCGCTCATCGGCGCGGCTATGCCGCAGGGTCCGGTCGGCACCGTCCTTGCCCGGCACCAGCGACACCGCGCTCTCCACGCCACGTGTGGGCAGCGTCAGCAACGCCAAGGCCGGCTGGGTGCTGCCATCCAGCAGCGTGGTGACGGCAGTGCCGTCGTTGCCCACGGCCGGCGGCCAGCCGCGCCCGAGCGTGCTCCCGCATTCGCGTGCAACTGCCGTTGTCCACGGCAGTACACCGAGCACGGCGATGGTCAGCAGCGCAGCCCTCACAGCAGGACGCGACGCATGTCGGCCAGCACCTGGCTGAGGTAGGTGGTGAAACGGGCCGCCAGCGCGCCGTCGATGACCCGGTGGTCGTAGCTCAGCGACAACGGCAGCATCAGCTTGGGCACGAACTCCTTGCCGTTCCAGACCGGCTGCATCGCCGACTTGGACACGCCCAGGATCGCCACTTCCGGCGCATTGATGATCGGCGTGAACGCGGTACCGCCGATGCCGCCGAGCGAGCTGATCGAGAAGCAGCCGCCGCTCATGTCGGCCGGACCCAGCTTGCCGTCGCGCGCCTTCTTGGCCAGTTCGCCGCTTTCCTGCGCGATCTGCAGCACGCCCTTCTTGTCGACGTCGCGGATCACCGGCACCACCAGGCCATTCGGTGTATCGGCCGCGAAGCCGATGTTGATGTACTTCTTCAGCGTGAGGTTTTCGCCGGCCGCATCCAGCGAGGCGTTGAACTCGGGGAACGTCTTCAACGCCGCGGCGCTGGCCTTGACCAGGAAGGCGAGCATGGTGAGCTTGATGCCCGCCTTCTCGTTTTCCTTGTTGAGGGCCACGCGCAGGGCTTCCAGGTCGGTGATGTCGGCCGACTCGAACTGGGTGACGTGCGGAATCATGGCCCAGTTGCGCGCCAGGTTGGCTCCGGAAATCTTCTTGATGCGCGACAGCGGCTGGGTTTCGGTCTCGCCGAACTTGCTGAAGTCCACCTTCGGCCAGGCCAGCAGGTTCAGGCCGTTGGCGCCACCGGCCGGCACAGCGCCGGCGGCGGCAGGTGCGCCGCCGCTGAGTGCCGCCTTCACAAAGCGCTGCACGTCTTCGCGGGTGATGCGGCCGCCCTTTTCACTGCCCTTGAGCTGGTTCAGGTCTACGCCCAGTTCGCGTGCGAACACGCGCACCACCGGGCTGGCGTACGGCACCTTGGACGGCAGCACGCTGTCGGCATCGAAGGTCACCGGCGGGCTGCTCGGGTTGCCGGCCGACGGCTGGCTGACCTGCGCGGACTGCGCAGCTGCGCCGGAACGGGCGCCCTGCACCTGCGCAATTTCGCGCTGGGCCAGCTTGTCCGGCTCGGCCGGCACGGCGACCGGCTCGACCTTGCCCGCCGTCTCGGCGGTGTCGGTGGTGGGCTTGACGGACGACTGCGCCGCCCCCGCACCGCCATCGCTGGCTGCAATGATTGCCACCACACTGCCCTGCGAGAGCAGGTCGCCGACCTTGACCTTGAGCTCCTTGACCACGCCGGCCGCCGAGGACGGCACTTCCATCGTGGCCTTGTCCGATTCCAGGGTGACCAGGCTCTGGTCCTTGGCGACGGTATCGCCGACAGCGACCAGCACTTCGATCACCGGGATGTCGGTGTAATCGCCGATATCGGGCACGCGCGCTTCGGTCAGGCCGCCGTTCGAGGAGGCAGCAGGCGCAGCGGCTTCGGCCTTGGCCGCGGGTGCCGGGGCAGACGCAGGAGCGGCCTTGGCCGGCGCGGCGGGCGCAGCAGCAGCAGCTGCGGGCTTGGCTGCAGCAGCAGCGCCGGCATCGACGCCGGCATCGGCCACTTCGATCAATGCCACCAGCGCGCCCTGCGAGAGCGAATCACCCAGCTTCACCTTGATCTCCTTGACCACGCCGGACACCGACGACGGCACTTCCATGGTGGCCTTGTCCGATTCCAGCGTGACCAGGCTCTGGTCCTTGCTGACCGTATCGCCGACGGACACCAGCACCTCGATTACCGGGACGTCGCTGTAGTCACCGATATCGGGGACAAGTGCTTCCTTGATTTCGGCCATACGGGGGAACTCCGGCAACAGAATGGGGAAACCCCTATTGTGGCCGGCTGCGGGCCGCAGCGCCAACCATTGCCGTGCAAAAATCGCTCGGCCGGCGGGATGCAGTGCCCGCATGCGTGCGTGCACCGATCATTTCACCGTGCGTCGATCGACCCGCAACAGTTGCAGTGGCTCGCCCGACGGCAAACGATACGCCAGCGCATTGTCCAACCCATCGAGTGCTTCCAGGCGCCGGCACCACTGCTGCGCGCGCGGCCGCAATGCACGCGCTTGCGGTTCGACCAGGCGCTCGATGCGCGCTTCCAGGCCATCGAGCGAACGCAGCTGCACGTCGTTCCCGGTGATTGCGGACTGCACCGCACCGGCCACCACATCGCCGATCAGCTGCGGCAGCAACTCGGCCACCAGCGCGCCGATGGCGTCGTCGATCTCGACCAGGGTCAGCTGGCTTTTGCTGAAACTCTGCTTCAAGCGTATGTCGATCTTCTCGCGCACGTTTGCCAGCTGCGCACGCGTGGCCTCCGGGTTGCGACTGAAGCCAGCGGCCACTTCGCCCAGTGCAGTGATTGCGATATCGGCCGCTGCGCGACCCACTGCCTGCGCCAGCGGCACGCCATCCCGGATCTGGCGCTCGAACTGAATCAGGCGGGTGCGATCGTCGGCTTTCGGTTCCACCCAGCGGTCGTCGACGCACAAGACGCCCTGGCGCATGACCAAGCGTTGCGGCGTGCCTGATTCACGGATCAGGATCAGGCTGCGCGGGTTGAGCGTGAGGTCGTCATCGCTGCTGACCTCGCAGTGCGTGTCGTCTGCACTGGCTGCGCTTACGGCGCCCAGCAGGCCTAGCAGCACGCGGGCTGCCATCGTGATTGCGGGCTTGATCGTCATATCGCCACTTGCGTTGTGCGCTGGCATGACGTCCGGCCTGCGGCCCCGATGCACGCAGCGCGCGCGTCTGCAGCTGTGCCAGCGGTGTGCATCCGCAATCAGAGCCAGGTGGTGCTGCAGTCGCGTCGTCCAATGCACGGCGCTCGCATTCCACAATGACCGTACGTCATCTCACCATGAGCTAGCGCACCGCATCGCACACCGGTTGCCAGGCTGTCGCCAGCCGCGGCAGCGACCAGGCGGCATTGGCCGGGCTGGTGGACGGCAAAGCGACGACTGGCAGCGCGCGCAGCTTCGCCGACAGCAGCGGCTGCACATGCCGGCGCCACGCCTGCGCTGCCGCAGCGCCATTGCAAGCCACCAAGCGCAGCTGCGGCAGCGTGACCAACAGCGCGGGCAGCGGATTGACCACGATGCTCGCCGCCACGATGGACGTATCCAGACTGCCGCGCCGCTCGCATTGGCCGATGACATCCCACACACCCACACGATGGTCGAGCAATGCTTGCAAGCGCGATGCATAGCTTGCCGCTGCATCAAGGCCCAAAAGGGCATGCATCAAGGGCCAAAAGCGATTGCGTGGGTGTGCGTAGTAACGCGCTGCTTCCAACGATGCGACACCGGGCATCGAGCCGAGCAGCAACACCCTGCAATCGCTGCGAATGTGCGCTGGCAGCCCTTGGTTGACGCGTTTTTTCGTCACGGCAATCGCATCTGCGTGAATATCTTTTTCAGGCTGCATGACGTAACGACGGTCTTCTTGAGGGACTTCCTGAACGAACGAAATCTTAGCGGGATACAGGTCGGCGTGGATTCATATTTTCAGGACTAGTTTTGGCTCGGCCCACTCCACGGGCCTAACAACAAAACTGAGGAGACCCTCATGCGTTCCATTTCCATCCTGAGCCTGGCTGCTGTATCTGCACTTGCGATTGCACCGTCCGCGTTCGCGCAGGACACCACCTATACCGGCGACGCCTCCTCGACTTCTTCCAGCACGATGTCCAGCAACGGCGACACTGCTTCGGGGAAGCATTGGGCCGTGGTCGGCGGCGTGGCGCTGCTGAACCCCAAGAACAACCCGGCTCCGGGCCTGGACGTCGATGGCGGCCCGGCACCGACGCTGAGCGCCAGCTACTACGTCAACGACAACTGGGCCGTTGAATTGTGGGGCGCAGCCGACAAGATCAACCACCGCGTCAACGCCGATGGCGTGGGCAAGGTCGGTACCGTCGATCAGCAGCCGATCGCCATCAGCGGTCAGTACCACTTCGGCGAAGCCGACAACGTGTTCCGTCCGTTCGTGGGCGTGGGCTACTACGAGTCGAACTTCAGCAACGAGAAGATCGATGCGGCGTCGACCAGCGGCGATCACGTGGGTCTGAGCACCGCCAAGGGCGTCATCGGCACCGCTGGTGTGGACATGAACATCAACTCCACCTGGTTCGCACGTGCCGACGCCCGCTACATGCGTTCGCGTCCGGAACTGCGCGTGGCTGGCCAGGGCACCGGCAGCGAGCTGAAACTGGATCCGTGGACCGTTGGCTTCGGCATCGGCGCGCGCTTCTAAGCACGCACCAGCCAGACGGGTGTTCAGTTGAAGAAAAAACGGGCCGCACGGCCCGTTTTTTCTTGTACGCGACGTGTGCGACTTCAAGATCGCATAACCACGCAACGAAGCGATGACCTGGTGATCAGCTGTCCATACGCGATTGCGGGAAGCGTTGCATCTTCCAGACATCCGACCTATCGCTTCGCTCCAATCACCATTCTTTGCTGCATGCACGCGCAAGCGGCGAGACGCATCTTGTGTGTCAGTCCAACACCATCGCCTGCCGCAAGCTGCACACGCACTCAGCGCCAATAAACGCTGCCGCGCAGACGTGCGCTGCGCCAGCGCCACCACAGCAAGGTGGCGTAGGCGAGCGCATCACCGAGCAGGACGCCGGCAGCGCTGAGCAGACTGGCATGACTGAGCCATCCCTCGGTCGGCCAGGCTGCGCCCTGCCAGGCGCTGCGCCAGCCATGCACCATCCCGGCGATCACCCGCACCACGACCAACGCGGTCAAGGCCAGCATCAACCACAGGTTCGGCCGGTAAAACAGGCCTTGCGTGGTGCGCTCGAAGCGGGTCAGGCGCAGCGCCAACACCCCGAGCGCCAACCCGCAGGCCCAGCCGAATGCGGCGTGGCTGATCGCACCGGGCCAGAACGCCGCCGCGACCAGGCTGAAGATCAAAAACAGCACGCTGGACATGCCAGCCGACACCAGATTGATCATCAGTAGCCAGCCACGCGCCTGACGAGGTGCAGTGCCCATGCGAAAGCGCTGCAGCAGCGACAACGGGAACAGCACCACGAACACCGCCAGGGCAATGATCACGGCCAGCGGAATGGCAAGCAGCAAAGGCATCGGGAGACTGCCGGAAACAGATGGCCGATCACGCTACTACGCAGGCGTGCAGCGGCACGTGTTCGACGCTGATAAGTGCCGAACTCCGGCACCGCAACCGCGCGCACCCGACAGTGGTCGCGGCAGGCTGGTGCGCGCTGTAAAGGATTACGCGCATCCGCAGGAAAATCAGCGACGACAACACAGAAATCATCGCCAACGTTGACGCAGCGCGTTGCTCGGAGCGCCGTTAAGCAAGAGCGAAACAATCACGTAGCGGGCAACCGTCAGACGGACATGGCCAATGCGCAGAAACCGAAGTGGACAAGTGGTTCATGCCGCAAAGGCGCCGACCGCGCTCCGCTCACACAGAGCGCAGCCGTTTCAGTCCTCGCTCTCAAAACGCCGGCAGCACCGCGCCTTTGTACTTGCGCTCGATAAAGGCCTTCACTTCCGGGCTGGTCAGCGCTTTGGCCAGTTTCTGCACGCGCGGGTCGTCCTTGTTGTCGGCGCGCGCCACCAGGAAGTTGACGTACGGCGAGTCCTTGCTTTCGATCGCCAGCGCATCGCGTGTGGGGTTGAGCCCGGCGTCGAGTGCGTAATTGGTATTGATCAACGCCAGATCCACCTGGTCCAGCACGCGCGGCAGCATGGCCGAATCGAGCTCGCGGAATTTGAGCTGCTTGGGGTTTTCGACGATGTCGCGTTGGCTGGACAGCGCGTTGCCCGGGTCCTTGAGTTTGATCACCCCGGCCTTGTCGAGCAGGATCAGCGCGCGGCTGCTGTTGCTCGGGTCGTTGGGGATCACCACATCGGCGCCGTTGGGGAGATCGGCCAGCGCCTTGAAGTGACGCGAATACGCACCGAACGGTTCGATATGCACGCCGACCACGGTTACCAGCTGGCTTTTGCGGTCGCGGTTGTACGCGTCCAGATAGGGTTCGGTCTGGAAGTAATTGACGTCGATCTGCTTCTGCACGACCTGATCGTTCGGCTGCACGTAGTCGTTGAACACGCGCACATCGAGCTTGACCCCCTGCTTGGCCAGCAGCGGTTCGACCACTTCCAGGATTTCGGCATGCGGCACTGCCGTGGCGGCAACGGTCAGGGTGTCGCCGCCGCTGCTGCCACCTCCGCCACAGGACGCCAATGCCAGCGTGGCTGCGGCCAGGAGGGAACGAAACGCGAATGTGCTCATGTAGGGATCCGTGTGAGGAGGAACGCGGGCGTGCCGCAGGCCCTCAACCTACCAGACGCCGCGTGTGGCAGCGATGCCCCGAACGCAGCGCCGCTCACCGCCGGCTGTAGTACGCCACCAGGCGGTCTCCCAGCATCTGCAGCACCTGCACCAGCACCAGCAAGGCGATCACGGTGATCAGCGCCACGTCCGAATGCGAGCGCAGATAGCCTTCGCGGTAGGCCACATCGCCCAGGCCGCCGGAGCCGATCGCACCGCCCATCGCGGTGAAGCCGATCAGCGCGATGGTGGTCACGGTGGCGCCGGCGATCAGGCCGGGGCGCGCTTCGGGCAACAGCACGCGCAGCACCAGCTGGCGGGTGCTGGCGCCCATCGCCTGGCTGGCTTCGATGATCCCGCGATCGACCTCGCGCAGCGCGGTTTCCACCAGGCGCGCATAGAACGGTGCGGCGCCGACCACCAGCGGCAGGATTGCGCCGCGCACGCCGAGCGAGGTGCCCATCAGCATCAGCGTGAGCGGAATCATGGCGATCATCAGAATGATGAAGGGCACCGAGCGCAGCAGGTTGATCAACGCCGCAAGCGCCCCGTACAGCAGCGGGCGGCGGCGCAGCTGCGGCGCACCGCACAGGAACAGCGCGACGCCCAGCGGCAGGCCGATCAGCAAGGTCAGCGGCAGCGCGCCGGCGAGCATCAACAGGGTATCCAGGGTGGCCTGGCCGATATCGCCCCACTTGGCGGCATCGAGATTGCGGAAGAAACCGCCAGCGGCTGCAACGATCGGGTTCATACGCGCAGATCCTCCACCTGCACACCGGCAGCAACGAAGCCGGCGCGCGCAGCGGTCTGGTCGCCACCGGTCAGGGCGACGATGAGCTGGCCGTAGGGCGTGTCCTTGATGCGATCCACCCGCCCGGACAGGATGTTGTAGTCCACCCCGGTGTCGCGGGCGATGCGGCCCAAAACAGGTTCGTAGGTGCCGTTGCCCAGGAAGGTCAGCCGCACGATGCGCCCGCCAACGGCGGCGAAATCGCGATGCAGTTCGGCTTCGTCCAGATGCTCGGCTTCGGACACGAAGCGCCGGGTGGTGACGTGTTTGGGATGCAGGAACACCTCGGTCACCGGGCCGGTTTCCACCAGCTTGCCGGCGTCCAGCACCGCCACGCGGTCGCAGACGCGACGGATCACGTCCATCTCATGGGTGATCAGCACGATGGTCAGACCGAGCTCGCGATTGATCTGCGCCAGCAGCTGCAGCACCGAGGCGGTGGTCTGCGGGTCCAGCGCGCTGGTGGCCTCGTCGCACAGCAGGATCTGCGGCCCGGTGGCCAGCGCGCGCGCAATGCCCACGCGCTGCTTCTGTCCGCCCGATAGTTGCGCCGGATACTGGTTGGCCTGCTCCTGCAGCCCGACCCGGGCCAGCAGCTCGGCCACGCGCGCATCGATCTCGGCACGCGGCGTGCCGACCAGTTCAAGCGGGAAGGCGACATTGCCGGCCACGGTCCGCGAGGACAGCAGGTTGAAGTGCTGGAAAATCATGCCGATGCGGCGACGCAAGGCACGCAGGCCCTGGCTGTCCAGCGCGGTCACGTCCTCGTCGCCGATCAGCAGACGACCGCCGCTGGGCTCTTCCAGCCGGTTGATCAGCCGGATCAGCGTGGACTTGCCGGCACCGGAATGGCCGATGATGCCGAACACCTCACCGGGGCCGATCCGCAAATCGAGCGGATGCAGCGCCACGATCTGACGACCGTCGACGGAATAGGACTTGTGCAGGCGCTGAAACTCGATCACCGGGCGTGGCCGACTGGGGGGCGTGAAGCCTACCATCGGGATTGGAGATTGGGGATTCGCAAGGACAACGGCGTCCCCGCTGTTGCCAATCCCGAATGCCGAATCTCGAATCTCGTCCTCACGGCCTATCCAGCGGCGGTGGACGGTCAGCCCTGCGTATCGGCTCCCGGCGCAACAAATACAGCCCGCTGGCAACGATGATGCCGGCGCCGGTCCAGGTCCAGCTGTCGGGCAGGGTCTGCCACAACAGCCAGTCCCAGCCGATCACCCAGACCAGGGCGGTGTATTCCAGCGGGGCGATCATCGAAGCCTCGCCGCGCATGAAGGCCTGGGTCAGCGCGACCTGGCCCAGCGCACCGGCCAGGCCCATGCCGGCGATCAACCCGGCGTGCCCGGCGTGTAGCGGCACCCAGCCGGGGATGGCCAGCAGCCCGGCGCCGATCGCCATAAACAGCAGAAACCACACCACCATGGCTTGCGGGGTGTCGGTGCGGGTCAGCAGGCTCACGGTGATCGCCGCGACGGCGTAGGCCGTGGCTGCCAGCAGCACCATCAGGCCGGGCAGCGAGATCAGCCCGTCCACGCCCGGGCGCAGTACCACGATCACCCCGACCAGGCCAATGCCAATCGCGGCCCAGCGACGCGGGCCCACATGCTCGCCCAGCAGCGGCACCGACAGCGCGGCCACCAGCAGCGGCGCAACGAAGTACAGCGTGTACGCGGTGGACAGCGGCATGCGCTTCAAGCCATAGACGAAGCAGCCGATCATCACCATGCCCAGCGCCCCGCGCAGCAGATGCAGGCCCCAGCGCACCGGCACGATCGCGCGCGGACCGGCGGTGGCGAACACCCACACCAGCACGAACGGCAGCGAGGCGGCACCGCGCAACAAGGTGACCTGCAGCGGTGGGTAATGCGCCGAGAGCAGTTTCATTCCCGCATCCATCAGCGAGAAGCAGGCCACGGCGACCACCATCCAGGCGATGGCGGGAAGCGGAGAGCGGGTGGTGGGCATGCGCGCATTATCGCCACGGCGCTGCCACGCCCGCCAATGCCCGGATGACGGCCGGGCCGGCACGATGCCCTAGAATGGCTGCTGCTTTTCAATTGCAGGAGCTTTGCATGCCTTCCTTCGACGTCGTGTCCGAAGTAAACAAGCACGAACTGACCAATGCGGTGGACCAGGCCAACCGCGAGCTGGACACGCGTTTCGACTTCAAGGGAGTCCAGGCCAAGTTCGAACTGGAAGACGGCAAGGTGATCAACCAGTCCGCTCCCAGCGATTTTCAGGTCAAGCAGATGACCGACATCCTGCGCGCGCGGTTGCTGGCACGCGGTATCGATGTGCGCTGCCTGGAGTTCGGCGATATGGAAACCAACCTGGCTGGCGCAAGGCAGAAAGTGACCGTCAAGCAAGGCATCGAGCAGAAGCAGGCCAAGCAGCTGGTGGCCAAGTTGAAGGAAGCCAAGCTCAAGGTCGAAGCGCAGATCAACGGCGACAAGCTGCGTATCACCGGCAAGAAGCGCGACGACCTGCAGGACGCGATCGCGCTGCTGAAAAAGGCCGATTTCGAGCTGCCGCTGCAGTTCGACAACTTCCGCGACTGAGTGCGCTTGGGTGATTGCAACGATCGGTGCGGCGCTGTCCATGCGTGCAGTGCAGCGGGATGCGCCGGGTTGGCGCATGCGGCCTGCGGGGCGCATGCGCGGCGGTTGCAACCGTCACGTCACCGCGCTGGCATAGCGGACGCGCGTGCGCGGCCCACTTGCCAGCCTGTCGCAACGCCTGCGCATCCACAGGCCGACGAACGCATCGGGCGATAGTGCGAGCCACCGCCTCGCCCACGCATAACCACGCATCGAAATGGGCTCGACGCTGCACACCATGGCCGGGCTTGATCCGATGGCGGCAGCCGCATTTGCCGATGCCTTTGTGGTCGAGATCGAACATGCCATCGCCAGCTGTACGCTCGGCGATGCCGGCACGCCTCAGGCGCAAGCCTTGCAACAGATCCATTCGTTGAAGAACACCATCTCGCTGACCGGCGTTCAGCAGGTGCTGAACGCCTGCGACCAATCACGCGATGCCGCCAGCCGCCACGCGCTGGGCGACACGCTTGCGCAGCGCTTCACTGCGGTGGCGAAGGCGGCTGGTCTACTGGTCAAGCATTACCGCCGTACCTTGCCCTCCGACAACGCGGACCCTCATGCGTCGCACTCCCAACGGCGCAAGGCCCGGCCTGATCCTGGCCGCCAGGCAGTTGCGCAACGACAGACTGGTGCGGTTTTCGAGTCGTTCCTGGAATACCGCGCCTGCGTTGGCCGCGTGATCGTGCAGACCATCGTGACTGCGTGGTGCCTGGGCGGGCTGTACGGGCCGCAGCCAATGCTGGTCACGCACGCACACCACGTCTTTCCCACCGCGGTGGGTCTGTGGGCGCTATCGGTGGTGTGGATGCTGCTGGTGCGCCGCCGGATCGTTCCGCCCAGCGAATGGCTGGATGCGATGGGCGTTGCGATGAACGTGCTGTTCATCGGCGTCCAGACCTACCTGGCCTTCATCCTGCTGATGCCGTTGAACGCATTTTTGCCGTGCATCACCATCGCTATCGCTGCGGTGGCGCGCTATGGGCAGCGTGCGATCTTTCCGGTGTTGCTCACCACCGTCGTGCTGATGCTGTTGACGGCGCCGGCAGGCTACCGGCTGTCGCGGCCGGCGTACTTCGTCTATGCCGTGGCGCTGATCATCGTGCTGCCGTTGCTGGCGGCGCGCATCGTGCGTGCGATGCAGGAAGTGGCACTGCAGGCGCTGGCATCGCGCGATGCGCAAAACCGCTTCATCAGCACCATGCGTCACCAATTGCGCACGCCGTTGAATGCGCTGATCAACTGCGCGCAATTGATCGACACCGAGCAAATGCCGGCACAGCAACGCGAGCTGCTGCAGGCAGTGACAGTGTCGGCGTGCCCGACGATCAGAAGGCCTATATCTTCACCCCGTTCACGCAGCTCAGTACAGGTTTCAGTCGCGTCGAAGGCGGCGTGGGCCTGGGGCTGTACATCGCACTGGCGGTGTCCGATGCGGTGCAGCGCATCCGCGAGGCGGCGCCTGACCTGATGTTTCTGGATCTGCACATGCCCGGCACGTCCGGCTGGGACGCGCTGCGCGAAGCACGCGATGCGATCTCGGCACTGCCGCCGATCATCGTGCTGACCGCCGACACGCGTACCGATTCGATGCGCGAGGCCAGCGCGGCCGGTGTCGCCGGCTCTCTGCCCAAACCGATCAACGCGCACGAGTTGCTGGCATTGCTCGCCCAGCACGCCAGCCATGCACGCCCCTGAGCTCAAACCCGGCAATGCCGCGCGCTGCCACTGGCAGCATGCGGCGGATATCCGCACGCCGCTGGCGCTGCTCTACCTGCACGGCGTCAGCACCAGCACGAGCGAAGCAGGCGCGCGACCGGAGCAGATGGCCGATGCGCTGGCCGCCAATGCCGACGTGCATCGCTGGCCCGGGCACGGACTCAGTACCCCCGATGCAATGCAGGGGCTCACTGCGGCGGTGTTGCAAACCTCGGCGCTGGAGGCGCTGGCCCAGGCGCAGCGCATGGGCCAGCGGATTGCGATTATTGGTTCGTCGATGGGCGCAACGCTGGGCTTGTGGCTGGGCTTGTGGCTGGGCTTGTGGCTGGCCGCGCAGCGCCCGGACGCGGTTGCCGCAGTGGTCGCCTGGTCGCCGGGTATCCAGCCTGCCGACCCGGCATTGCTCGACCAGGTGTGTGCCGCGCAGGCGCCGCTGACGGACCCGCGCCCGCGCACACCTGCCGCGCACGCGTTCTGGGCGGAGACCATCCATCCGGATAGATTTCGCGCCTTGCGCAGCTTATTTCAGGTGGTTGCCACCGACCCACCCTGGCCACGGGTGCGCTGCCCGGTGTTGCTGGGCGATGACCGCGCCACCGATGGTCGCGAAGATGCGACCGCCTCGGTGCAGGCAATGCTGGACATGTTTGTGGCGCTGGGCACTGCGCCTGCACACAAGCAAGCGATTGCCTTCTACAGTGGTGCGCATGCGATCGGGTCGCCGCACAAGACGCCGCTGGCAGATGCCGTTGCGCAGGCGTCCGTCGCGTTCTTGCAAGAGCAGCTTGGCGCTGCGCCGCAGACGGGCAACGCTTGAGCAACATGCAGTGCGCGACGGTCGCCGCAGACGCGGACCGCAGTGCTTGCGTCCTGGTGAACACGCGCTGCTAGCGCTTGCTGCTGCCACCCATCCCTGCCTTCGGGCTTGCTGCATGTCGATCGCATACACTGACCTGCCAACCCGCTGCCGCCACGATGACTACGACGCCTGCCACGCCCGATCCAATCGCCGCCACCCGCAAATGGATCGAACGCGCGGTGATCGGATTGAACCTGTGCCCGTTCGCCAAGGCGGTGTACGTCAAGGATCAGGTGCGGCTGGTGCTCAGCGATGCCAGCACGCCGGAAGCCTTGCTGGAACAACTGGCCGAAGAACTGGTCCTGCTGCGCGATACGCCGGCCGAACAGATCGACACCACGCTGATCGTGCACCCGGACGTGCTCACCGATTTCCTGGACTACAACGACTTCCTCGACAACGCCGATGCGGCGGTGGATGCGCTGGATCTGCAAGGCGTGTTGCAAGTGGCCAGCTTCCATCCGGATTACCAATTCGCAGGTGCCGCGCTGGACGATGTGGCCAACTTCACAAACCGCTCGCCCTTCCCCACCTTGCATCTGCTGCGCGAAGACAGCGTAGAGCGGGCGGTGGCGGCGTTCCCTGACCCGGACGTGATCGTCGAACGCAATATCCAAACGCTCGAACGCCTGGGCAGCGATGGTTGGCAACGTGTGTTGAACGGGGCCGAGCACTGAGTGTTGCGCCTGCTGCGCGTGACTGCGGGCGGCAGCGAATCCTTGCCCATCTGCGATCGGCAGGGAGTAGGCGCAAAACGCAGTGGGACGTCATCAGCTGCGTGTGGGCCACGTGCTCAGCATCCAAGTCGTTGGGTGATCCATGCCGCACCGGGCGCGCTCGCACGCGTGGCACCGAGTCATCGTGCGATGGGCTGCCATTGAACGGACGCAGAGCAGCACTGCGCGTGCAGCGACAGTGTGCGACGCCTCTTGCCTGGCATTGCGAAGACGAAGGCGCAGTCCATCAAACCCAACGTGGATGACGACATCAAGGGGCGCGCCATCATGGGCACTGAGCGCTCCCACGCGCACCGTCTTGCTGAGACGACGACAGCCCGCACGCTACAGTGCGGCCACCTTCACCGATGTGCAGCATGCCATGGCCCTGACTCCCGCAATTTCCGCATGGACCCCGTCACCACTGCAGGGCCGCGTGGTGGTGATCACCGGTGGCGCGCAAGGCATCGGCCGCGGCATTGCGCAAGCGGTGCTGGGCGCCGGCGGCAGCGTGATGATCGGCGATCTGGATGCCGACGCCGGCAGGGCCTGCCTGCAGGAATGGGCGCTGCCACGTCATAGCGCTTTCGTGCGTTGCGATGCTGCGCGCGAAGCGCAGGCCGCGCGCCTGATCACCACGGCGCTCAAGCGTTTCGGACGCATCGACGGCCTGGTCAACAATGCCGGCGTGCCGGATCCGCATAGCGCGGCACTGTCGCAACTGGACTGGGATGAGTGGAACCGCCGCCTTTCCAGCCTGCACGGCGCCTTCCTGTGCAGCAAGCATGCGCTGCCTGCATTGACACAGGCACCCGGTGGCGGTGCGATCGTCAATATCGCCTCCACCCGCGCCTGGCAATCGGCGCCGCATAGCGAAGCCTATGCCGCGGCCAAGGGCGGCTTGGTGGCGTTGACGCATGCACTGGCATTGAGCGAAGGCCCGCAGGTGCGCGTCAACAGCATCAGCCCTGGCTGGATCAGCACCGATGCGTGGCGCGCGCCGCAACGTCGGCGTGCGCCCAAGCTGTCGCGTCGCGATCATGCGCAGCATCCGGCCGGACGCGTGGGGACGCCCGAAGACATCGCACAGCTGGCGGTCTATCTGCTTGCGCCGCAGCTGTCCGGTTTCGTTACCGGGCAGGATGTCATCGTCGACGGCGGTATGTCGCGCAAGATGCAGTACGTGTGAGTGCAAACTGGATTGCCGATGCACAAGGGATGACGGGCTCTGGTTGATGACGCGCGTCGCGCGTTGCTGCAGCACCTCCGTGACAAAAGCCCGGTCGCAACGTGGTTGTACCGATGCGCAGCACCACCAACCGCATCAACCCGACAAGCATGCTTCCAGCAAGCGCTGCGCATCGCCTAGCGAGGGGAGGATGCGATGGCCGAGCGCACGCACGGCGGCATCGGGTTCGAGCAGGTCCGGAATCTGGATAGGCGTCATGCCGGCCGCCAATGCCGCGCGCACGCCGATGGGCGAGTCTTCCAGCACCAGGCAGAGCGTAGGGTCCACGGCCAGCGCGCGCGCGGCCAGCAGATAGATATCCGGCGCAGGCTTTGGATGGACGACATCGCTGGCCGTGCACACCGCGTCGAAGCGCCACAGCAGATCGGCCGCTTCCAACTTGCGCAGCGCCAGCGGGCGCTGGGTAGAAGTGGCCACCGCACGCGGCATGCCCTGCGCGGCCAGATACTCCAGCAATGCGATGATGCCGGGCCGGTGGGGGATGCCACGTTCGACCGCAGCGGCATACAAGCGTTGCGCGTGCGCCAGCGTGGCCTCGGCAGAGGCGTCGCCGATGCGTTCGCCCAGCAACAGCCGGCAAGCCACATCGCCGGTGCCCACCATGCGCAACCAGAACGCCGGCTCGATCTGCAAGCCCTGCTCGTCGGCGGCCTGCACCAGGCAGGCGGTGATGGCGCGCTCGCTGTCGAGCATCAAGCCATCCATGTCGAAGATCACCGCCTGCGGGCGGAATGACAGCGCTGCAATCTGCGTCATGCGGCAGCACCGCGACCAAACAACACCTCAAGATCGCTCGCTTCCAGCGCACGCCATTGCCCGGACGGCAATCCATCCAGCGACAGGCCGCCAATGCGGCTGCGATGTAGAGCAACCACGTGATTGCCGGCGGCAGCGAACATGCGCCGTACTTGGTGGTAGCGGCCTTCGTGCAGGGTCAGCCGCGCTTCGCGTGGGCCAAGGACCTCCAATTCGGCCGGCAACAGCGGCTTGGTTTCGCCTTCCAACAGCAAGCTGCCACTGGCAAACAACGCGGCTTCGTCGCCACGCAGCTCTTCGGCCAGGGTGATGTCGTACACCTTGTCCAGGGCGGATTTGGGCGAAATGATCCGATGCAGCAGCGCGCCGTCGTCGGTCATCAACAACATGCCGCTGGTTTCGCGGTCCAGCCGGCCCACCGGCGCCAGCACCGGCGCACGCGAACGGAAGCGTGGCGGCAACAGCTCGTAGATCAGCCGGCCGGTGTCCTTGGTCGAACAGGTGTAGCCGCCGGGTTTATGCAGCAACAGGCTGAAGCCCGGTGGCGGATCGAGCGGTTCGCCATCGATGCGGATGGCGTCGTGCTCCACCTGGTCGTCGGCGTACAGCACCTCGCCCTGCGCATCGGTGACCGCGCCCTGTCGAAACAGCTGGGTCACCTGCTTACGGCTGCCATAACCGAGATTGGCGATATGTTTGACCAGCTTCATGCGCGCGCTCCACGGCCGCGGATGGCCGAGATCAGCTTGAAACCATCGCGCTCTGCAGCCACGCGCACCTGCCCGAAACTTTCGTTGAGCACCTGTTCGTAGGGCAAATGCCGGTTGGCCACCAACAACAGTTGCCCGCCCGGGCGCAGCGCCTGTGCAGCCACCGCGATGAAGCGTTGGCCGATATCCGGGCGGTCGGCACGCGAGGGTGTATGGAAAGGCGGATTGCTGACGATGAAATCGTAGTGCGCCACCAGCCCGGCGGTGACATCGCGCCAGTGGTAGTGCAGCTGCGCCGGATGCGTGATGCCCTGCAGATTGCGCCGCGCCAGCGTCAGCGCGCGCGCCTGGGCTTCGTACAGATCCAGCACAGTGACCTTGGGGCACCGCGCCAGCACTTCGGCCGATAGATAACCGAAGCCTGCGCCCAGATCGGCGCCATGACCAGCCAGCGTGGTGGGCAGATGCTCGACCAGCAGCGCCGATGCCGGGTCGATGCGATCCCAGGCGAATACACCGGGACGGCTGACAAAGCGGCCGTCCAGGATCTTGCGTGGCGCATCCAGCGCTGCCCAGCGCGCCTGCAGCGTGGCGTCGGTGTCGGCCGGCAGCGGCGCAGTCCAGTAGGTGCGGCAGTGGTGTTTGGTCAGGCTACCTGCCAGCCCGGTGAGCTGGCGCAGATCGGCTTCACCCGAGCGCGCGCCTTCGTTGTTGGACTGACAGGCCACCACGCGGCCACCGGGCGCAGTCAGCGCCACCGCACGTGCGAACAGGGCGCGCGCTTCTTCGCGCTGCCGCGGCGGCAGCACCAGCACCAGTGCATAGCGCGTGCTGTCGGCCTCGATCTCGCTTTCTTCACGCACGTTCCAGCCGTTACGCTCCAGCGCTTCGGCGAACGGGCGGAAGCTCTGCTCGCAGGTCAGCGTCTCGGCCACCGCCTGCTCGCGCAGCGGGAAACCGTCGCGTGCGCGCAGGAACAGCACCGGCCCCTCCGACCACGGCAGCACGCCTTGGGCGAAGGGCAGGAACAGGGCTTGAAGCGGGGCATCGTGCGGGCCAGCCATCGGATCATCGGGTCGGGAACAGGCCGCCATTGTAAGTGACCTGTGTCAAATGCCCGGCGCGCGCCTTCCAATGTCTATACGGACTATTGATGCGCACACAACATCCGCCCGCCTAGGCTGGAATCCAAGCCCACAGCGGAGAGACGCGATGCGAGCCTTGTTCGTAGGAGGAGTTGTCGACAACAGCGAGATGGATCTGGACGACACCCCGCCACCGATGCATTACCCCGAAAATACCGGCGCCGGTCGACCTCTCTATCGCCTGCATCAGGTCGGTGAGCGTGACGATGGCACAGTGGCCTATGCGGTCTACGGCGCACCGGAAATGGCCGACGACGACATCAGCCGTATTACCGAGGAGCGTGGCTATGCGCGCCGCTTCAGTGCGTCGCCGGAAGCGCCTCGGCAAGTCGATTCAAGTGGCGGGGCCAGCTAACCATCTTCCAATGCCACGTTCCGACGAGAGCGTCATCTAACGTTCTTCACTACAGCGTGTCGCGGCGATTGCCGGCACGCTGATCAACCAGAGACCGGGCCTTGTTGTGTTTATCGCACAAGAGCGCGTTCGGTGGCCGAGGGATGTTTCGCTCATTTTTTCCAAGCTGACGATGGGAAGTATCGTTGGAGCCGTTGCGTTGCGCGCGAGGCGACGCGTGGCGCAACGGCTGATTCCCTGCCCACACATTCAAAACCAGGCCCGTCCGCTCATCCGCCTCTTCGGAGCACCTTCCCCCTATACAGGGGAGGAGGAAGATGCACCGATGGCAGAAGGGATGTTCATGGCGATCGTGGCGGCTTACCTGGCGATGTAACCAGTGCACAAGCGGACTGTCGGCCCGCACGTAGAGCGGCTAACAGAACGACTGCGCTCACCGCCAGGCGGGACGAGCCCGGTGCTCGGAATCGGCATGGACCACGCGTCCACTGCGGTTCTGAGCGCGCCGTCCGCGCCCACCTGGCCGCTACTGGCGACGTGTTGTTGACCGTTCTTAACGCGCCTTCGGCGTTACCCGCCAGATCACATTGCCCACGTCGTCGGCCACCAGCAGTGCGCCGCTATGGTCGGACGCCACGCCGACGGGGCGGCCCTGCGCATTGCCTTCGGCATCCAGGAATCCATCCAGCACCGTGATCGGCGTACCGGTTGGCTTGCCGTTGGCAAACGGGACAAACAGCACCTTGTAGCCGCTGGGCGGATCGCGATTCCATGAGCCGTGCTGGCCGATGAAGGCACCCTGGCGGAAGCGCTCAGGCAGCACGCTGCCATTGGCGAAAGTCAGGCCAAGCGACGCGGTGTGCGGGCCGAGCGCGTAATCGGGCTTGATCGCCTTGGCCACCAACTCGGCATTTTGCGGTTTAACGCGCTCGTCCAGGTGCTGACCATAGTAGCTATACGGCCAGCCGTAGAAGCCGCCGTCGCGCACCGAGGTCAGGTAATCCGGCACCAGGTCGCTGCCGATTTCGTCGCGCTCGTTGACCACCACCCACAGCGATTTGCTCTGCGGCTCCCACGCAGTGCCCACCGGGTTGCGCAAGCCACTGGCGAACACGCGGCTGTTGCCGGTGGCCGGGTCGATCTCCAGAATCGCCGCACGATTCAACTCGGCTTCCATGCCATTTTCGGCCACGTTGCTATTGGATCCGACGCCCACGTACAGCTTGCTCCCGTCCGGGCTGGCCAACAGCGACTTGGTCCAATGGTGGTTGATGCCGCCAGGCAGATTGGCCACGAAGGTCGGCTTGGCGGTGATGTGGGTGTCGCCAGGCTTGTACGGGAAACTCACCAGCGCATCGGCGTTGGCGACATAGAAACGGTCGCCAATCAGGGCCATGCCGAACGACGAAAAAAGGCCGCTGACGAACTGCGTGCGCACCTCTGCCACACCGTCGCCATCGGCATCGCGCAGCAACGTGATGCGATTGGCGCTGGCCACCGCCGCGCCGGCCTTTTTCATCATCGCGCCCTGCACTTTCTTGCGCAGTCCACCGCCAGTTTCGGCATCTTCGGGCTTGGGCGGCTCGGCAGTTTCGGCCACCAACACATCGCCATTGGGCAGCACATAGATCCAACGCGGGTGATCGAGATCGCGCGCAAACGCCGCAACCTGCAGATCATCGGCAGCGATGGGCTTGGCATTGGCTGCCCAGCGCTTGACCGGCGCTATCTTGACGGTGGGAATCAGACGCTTCACCGGCTCGGGCAATTGCGGATTCGGCCCCGTCCCCTGTTCGATGGCCAGCGTGGCGGTATCGCCACATGCAGCAAGAACGGCGAGCGCCATCAACGACAGCGGCCAGCGAGCGAACGTCAACACGGGTGCATTCATTGCGGCGGAATCCTGAACAGCGGCGGCAGCGGGTCATCATGCCGCCAACGGCACGATGAGAAGTAAACACATCGTCAACACGCAGCCTTTACGGCATGACGTGTGGGTCAGCGCCAAGCGGCATCGGGTGCACTGCGACGATCCGGTCCATCCAGATCCATTGCGGCTCTTGCGAGGCATCCAGCTGATCCAGGCGCAGTTGTCCGTTGACGCCTTCTTTGCGGTGTTCGTCTAGGTAGGTCTGCAGACTCGGACGCACGGCAACCGTGCCGCTGATCATGCTGCCGTCGTCGAGCTCGATCCGTACGCGTTCCTGACCATCGAGCAGAGACACCCAAGGTTCGAGCGTGGCGATCTGGACCTGTTCGGAATACACGTGCGGGGCATATTTGGGCATTGCGCCATCTCTGGGAGTAGAGCGCATCACGCTAGGCCAGCGCGCGTGAAAGAGGCAGAAAACGCGTCACTTGCCGGCGACTGCTTTTAGCGTTCGCACAGTGCCTGCGTCGGCAGGTGTTCTTAGCGCGGCTAACAAAACGTAGCGAACAACCGTCAGGTGAGCGCGGACAGCGCGCTCAGAACCGCAGTGGACGCGTGGTATGTGCCGATTCCGGGCACCGGCCGCGCCCGCTTGGCGGTGAGCGCAGTCGTTTTGTTGGCTGCTCTTGATTGCTGCAGACAAACTGGATCGGCAGTTGAGACCACAGATCAATAAAAAACCGGCCGTTGCGAAACGGTCGGCTGTTTCCATTGCCAATGCAGTGACGGCCGTAACGCCTCAGCACGCCTGATCCGGATGACCTGCTGCAAGCATCCGACGGTGTGGCCGTAGCCCACTGGCCAATACACCTCCCACGCGCGGCAATAACGTCGTACACGCGTTACTCCACAGCGTCGCGCGCAGCACGCACGGCAGCAACCAACTGCGCCACGCTATACGGCTTTGCGAGATGCTCTTGAAACCCGGACTCCAGCGCGCGATTGCGGTCGTCTTCGCGGGCCAGCGCGGTCACCGCCACGGCCGGCAGCGCGGTTGCATCCAGTCCGAGGTTTTCGCGCACAGTGCGGATCAACCCGTAGCCGTCCATGCCGGGCATGCCGATATCGGTGAGCATCAGATCGAAGCGGGCGTGGCCGCGATGATCGAGCAAGGCCAATGCGTCGGTGGCGCTGCCGGCGGTGACCACCTCGGCGCCCTGCTCTTCGAGCAAACGCCGCAGATAATCGAGCATGTCCGGTTGGTCTTCGACCGCCAGCAGGCGCAGACCGTTGAGCGCGCGCGCCTCGACAATCTGTTCGGACATCAGCCGCCGCCGCAATTCGCGACGCGGACGCTTGGCTTGATCGGGAATATGTTCGGGCAAGCGCACGGTGAAGGTCGCACCCTTGCCGCGGCCGCCGCTGGTGGCACCGACCTGGCCGCCGTGCATTTCAACCAGCTGTTGCACGATCGCCAGGCCAAGACCCAAACCGCCATGCTGGCGCGTGGTCGTGCCATCGGCTTGACGGAAACGTCCGAACAGATGCGGCAGAAATTCGGCTGCAATGCCGTCGCCGGAGTCGCAGACCGACACCACCAGATGCCCGTCGTCGCGCTCGATACTGACGTCGATACGGCCATGCGCCGGGGTGAACTTGATCGCGTTGGAAAGCAGATTCCATACCACCTGCTGCAGGCGCGTGGCATCGCCAAGCACCAGGCATGGCGTGGGCGGCACATGCAGTTTCAGTATCTGGTCCTTGCCTTCGGCGGCCAGTTCCTGGGTGTTCAAGGCTTCGCGCACCTGCTCGGCCAGGTCCAGCGATTCGACTTCCAGCTGCACCTTGCCCAACAACATGCTGCTGAGATCGAGCATGTCGGAAATCAGTCGCTTCTGCGCGCGTGCGCTGCTGGCGATGACCGACAAGCCCTTGTAGGTGGTGTGTCCTTCTTCCACCCGCTGCAGCAGCAATTCGCTCCAGCCCAGGATGGTGGTCAGCGGGGTGCGCAATTCGTGCGAGAGCGTGGCCAGGAACTCGTCCTTCAGCCGCGCCATGCTTTCGGCCTCGTTGCGCGCGCTGCGCTCGGATTCGAGCAATTGCTCGCGCGCCAGCTCGATCTCGCGCTGCTCGGTCACATCCGGGCTGCTCCCGGCCAGGCCGATGAACCGGCCATCGGCCGAATAGCGCGGCGTGGCAGTCATCTCGATCCAGCGCCACTGTCCATCATGGCGGCGTGCACGCACCAGTGCGCGCAGGCCGCGTTGTTCCTGCAGCGATGCCGCCAGCTCGAATTGAAACGTCGGCAAATCGTCGGGATGCAGCAATTCGCTCCACGCCGATACCGTGCCGCTGGAAATATCCAGGCCGAAGAATTCGCCGTACGCGCTGTTGACGAAGCGCACCACGCCCTGCGCGTCCAGCACCCACACCGGCATCGGCAACCCGTCGGCCAGCGCACTGAAACGCGCCTCGCTTTCGGCCAGCTCACGCTCGACACGCTTGCGCTCGGTAATGTCCATGAACAAGACAGCCACCCGCCCCTGGTCCGGCCGCCCGACGCGGAACGCATCGACCGAATACCAGCGCTTGAGCGCCTTGGCCTGCATTTCAAAGTGGATGCGGTTGCCTGTGCGGGCAACAAGGCCGTAGCGGTCGAACCACTCCTGCTCATGCTCAGGGAGCAGGTCGCGAATGGAAATGTTCAGTGCGTTGGTGGACAGACCGGTGTAGCGCTCGAACGCGCCATTGGTGGTACGGATCAGATAATCCACCGCCTGCTCACCGTCGAACACCATGTCGATGACGCAGAAACCGGCATCGATGTTGTGGAAGATTTCGTGATACATCGCCGGGTCGAGAAACGGCTCGGCGATGGCGGCCGGCAGGGCGGCAGCCAGCGAAGGGCTGGAAGAAGGAGTGCTCAAATCGGAGATCACGGATGCTACCGGAGCGGATGACCGGCAGATGAAACCACGCCCGATGTCGTCAGCGGGTGCACGACAGGCGTCCTAAGTTCACCCATTCATTGCCAATTCCAGACGCGCCACAAGGTAGTGGCAGCGAATCCGATGCATGTTGCCAGCACCACGATCCCGGCGATCACACCGCGCAACACCCATTCCCCCTCGCGCCGCAGCTGTTCGTCCATCCAGCGCTGCGCATCCGCGCGCCAGGCGGTAGAGCGTGCGGAGTCCGAATCCAGCAGCAACAGGCGGGCCCGTGAGGCCCCCATCTCGGCGCAGTCGTCGCGGCAGCGCTGGCTGAAGCCGTCTTCGCCGCTGGCGATCTGCGCGCCCACCGGCAATTGCAGTTCGAGTTCATGCCTGGACATAACGGGGACGCTCCTGATCAAGCTCATGTTCCAGCGCCATGCGCGCCAGCTGGGTGTAGTTGGCGCGCGGACCCTGTCCACGCCCGGTCAGCATTCCCTGGTAATCCAGGTCCTGCCAGACCCGGCCGGTCCACTCGACGCAGTCTTCGGCAATGACCAGCATCAGTGAATAGCGATACTCCAGGCCGTTGGCAGCGGTGTAGGTGTAGACCGGCGGGAACTGCACGGCCACATCCACCTGCCGCGCCAGCGCAGCCAGATGCTCGCGCAGCGCAGCGCGTGGATCGGCGCCTGGCTCCAGCTGCAACGCACGGGTTGCCAGATCCAGGGCCACCTCGCTGTGCAGGGCGACGAATGCAGCTGCACCAGATGCAAGGTTATGGCCGTGCTGTTTGGCCCAGTCGATGAATTGCAGACGCACGTCCGACGGCAGGTGTGCCGGCGCCGAAGACGCTGATTTTGTGCGGAAAGAAGGAGTGTCCCTGCTGACGATCTTCCGGGCTGTGCCGTGAAGGGCGGGCGCAGGCGCAGTGAACCCGCCGTCATGGCCGGCGGCGGCGGATTAACCGTGTGGCAACGTGGTTGCAAGCCCAGGCGTGCCGCGCGTTGCAGGTGCTCGGACGCACCCCCACACTGCCAGAATGCCCGGTACGTCACGTACCTTCCGCTTGGAGGCTTTCAATGAAACTTTCCAATCTTTTCGGCGCCAGCCTGCTGCTGGCTGGCTGGCTTGCGGCGACCGGTGCACAGGCCTGGGGACGCAACGTCACCGACCCCGACGCACCCCGCGCGCTGAGCAGCGATGGCAAGGTGAAGGTGGACGTGCGCTGGACCGACCCGGCGCAGTTCTCCGAAGTGCGCTTCAGCGGCAACCGTTGGGAGGCGCAGCGCGGCGACTGGGTGACCCAACTGGCAACTCACTTTCAACAGAGCGCAGCGCGCCAGCTGCCCGATGGCCAGCACCTGAGCGTCACCATCACCGACATCCGCCGCGCCGGCCAATACGAGCCCTGGCACGGGCCGCGCATGCAGGACGTGCGCGTGGTCAAGGACATCTACCCGCCGCGGATCAGTTTCACCTATACGCTCACCGGCGCCGATGGCCGGGTGATCGACCAGGGCGAACGCAAGTTGGTGGACTCGGCCTTCCTAATGAGCGGCCCGCGGTTCACCGACAGCGACCCGCTGCGCTTCGAGAAAGCGATGATCGACGACTGGGTGCGCAAGCAGTTCCGCAGCGATCACAGGACGGCTGGGTTGTAACCAGTTGGTGCTGACAGCGCCGGAAAAGCAACCCGGCTGTGTGTGCGAACGGCGCGTGGCAACGCGCCGTTTTTGCGTGTCGGCGCGCGGGTGATACGCATCCACCGTGCCATAAGGGTTAACGGCGCGATGGAAGTGACTAGCGCACTCACGGCGTACGGCGACCACTTCGAGCCTCTCTCCCGCGGTCGCTAAGACCCAGGGGTTATCGGTCGACCACGCCGCCTCTCGACGCCTAATCTGGCAGATCGCAAAGAGATAAGGGGTTGAGGTGAGGGTACGGGGCGAAGCTCACGGGTGCTTCCAATTGCATGTGACGTCGCCCGTCCCCTCATCCGCCCCGTCGGGGCACCTTCTCCCCCATGACGAAGGACAACGTCCCGATGGGAGAAGGAATCCACGTTACCGCGCTGCAACCTCGCCCACTGCCGCACTAGCCACATACGTCCGCGGCACGCGCTTGAGTCCACACAACAGCTGATACGCGCTGACATTGCATTGCGTGGCCAGTGGGCCAACGCGTGGTGCCTGGCCCCACAGCTGCACGGTGGCACCAATGTCGGCCTGCGGATGGTCGGTGAGGTCCACGGTGAGCATGTCCATCGAGACGCGACCGATCAATGGGCAGACCTGGCCATCCACCAGCACCGGGGTGCCGTTCGGCGCGAACTGCGGGTAGCCGTCGGCATAGCCCATCGCCACCACGCCGACGCGGGTCGGTCGTTCGGCGACAAAACGGGCGCCGTAGCCCACCGGTTCGCCGACCGGCAGGTCGCGGACCAAAATGATGCGCGAGCGCAGCGTCATCACCGGGCGCAATTGCGCAGTGTTCTCGGTGTCCTGCGGGAACGGGTTGGCGCCGTACAACATCAGCCCCGGGCGCGACCAGTCGTTGCGCAGCGCCGGCCAGCCGAGCAGGCCGGGCGAATTGCGCAGACTGGTTTCCGCGCGCATGCCGCCGGCGGTCAGCGCAAAGGCCACCGCCTGTTCGTCTGTGCGGCTGCAGTCCAATTCGTCGGCGCGCGCCAGGTGGGTCATCAGCACCAGCGAGGCGATCTGCGGCAGCCCGCGCAGGCGCAGCCATGCGGCGCGGAAGTCTTCCGGCGACAGGCCCAGCCGATGCATGCCGCTGTCCATCTTCAACCACACCCGCAACGGTCGTGGGCTCTGGAACGCGGCCAGCGCGCGCACCTGTTGCGGCGTAGCCGCCACCGTCCACAGGTCGTGCTCGGCGATCAGGCGCAGCTCGTCGTGCTCGAAGAACCCTTCCAGCAACAGGATTGGCGCGCGGATGCCGGCCTGGCGCAGTTCCAGCGCCTCTTCGATGCAGGCCACCGCGAAGCCATCGGCCTCCGGTTCCAGCGCCTGCGCGCAAGGCACTGCGCCATGCCCGTAAGCATCGGCCTTGACCACCGCCAGCGCCTTGCTGCCACCCAGGCGCTTGGCCAGGCGGTAGTTGTGGCGCAACGCCTCCAGATCGATCGACGCTTGCGCAGGACGCACTAGGCGGCCTCCCGCTGCGGGCGCGCACTGCGTGGCGACAGGTACCGGAAAATATCCAGACCGTCGGTATCGATCTCCGGCGTGCGGCCCTGCATGAGATCGGCCAGGTAGCGTCCGGAGCCGCAGGCCATGGTCCAGCCCAGCGTGCCGTGGCCGGTGTTGAGGAACAGGTTGGCATACGGCGTGGCGCCGACCACCGGCGTGCCATCCGGGGTGGCCGGGCGCAGGCCGGTCCAGAATTCGGCCTGGGCCAGATCGCCACCGCCGGGGAACAGGTCGTTGACCACCATTTCCAGGGTGGCGCGGCGACGCGGATTCAGCGACATGTCGAAGCCGGCCACCTCGGCCATACCGCCGACGCGGATGCGGTCGTCGAAGCGGGTGAGCGCGATCTTGTAGCTTTCGTCGAGCACGGTGGAGGTCGGCGCGCGCTGCGCATCGACGATCGGGATGGTGAGCGAGTAGCCCTTGAGCGGGTACACCGGCAGATGCAGGCCGAGCGAGAGCAACAGGTCGGCCGAATAGCTACCCAGCGCCAGCACGTAGCGGTCGGCGGTTTCGATGCGGCCATCGATTTGCACGCCGGTGACCTGGCCGCCAGCGTGTTCCAGCCACTCGATCTGGTAACCGTAGCGAAAGGTGACACCTGCCTGCGCAGCCAGTTCGGCCAGGCGCTGGGTGAACAGGCGGCAGTCGCCGGTCTGGTCTTCGGGCAGGCGCAGTGCGCCGGCCATCTGCGCGCCACCGCCGGCCAGTCCGGGCTCGAATTGCGCAATCTGCGCCGGGCTCAGCAGCTCGTACGGCACGCCGTACTGGGCCAACACTTCGATGTCCTGCGCAGCCGCGTCAAGCTGCTGCTGGGTGCGGAACAACTGGGTGGTGCCGAGCTGGCGGCCTTCGAATTCGATCCCAGTCTCGGCACGCAGTGCATTGAGGCAGTCGCGACTGTAGTCGGACATGCGCACCATGCGCGCCTTGTTCACCGCATACCGCTCGGCGGTGCAGTTGCGCAGCATCTGGCTCAGCCACGCCAGCTGGCGTAGGTCGCGGGTGGGGCGGATCGACAGCGGCGCATGCTGTTCGAACAGCCACTTCACCGCCTTGCCGGGCACGCCGGGCGCGGCCCAGGGAGAGGTGTAGCCGAACGACAGCTGGCCGGCGTTGGCGTAGCTGGTCTCCAGCGCAGCGGCCGGCTGGCGGTCAACCACGGTCACTTCGCAACCGGCCTGCGCCAGGTACCACGCACTGGTCACGCCAATGACGCCGCTGCCGAGAATGAGCACACGCATGTCGTTCTCCTCAAAAGGGCATTCCCCCACAACCACGCGCCGAGGGGGCTAGTTAGACGCAGTATATTGCGAGCCAGGCAGTGCCATTTCTGGAATCGGCACGGCCTTGCAGTGAAACTTCCTGCCAAACCTTGCCAAGACAAATTCCATGACCAGCCGCGCCCGGGAGCTGGACAAGATCGACCGCAAGATCCTGCGCATCCTGCAACAGGAGGAGCGGATTTCGTTTACCGAACTGGGCGAGCGGGTGGGCCTGTCGACCACGCCCTGCACCGAGCGTGTGCGCCAGCTGGAGCGCGATGGCGCCATCACCGGCTACTACGCGCGGCTGGACCCGCACTATCTCAAGGCCAGCCTGCTGGTCTTCGTGGAGATCAGCCTGGCGTACAAATCCGGCGACATCTTCGAACAATTCCGCCGCACCGCGCTGAAGCTGCCCAACGTGCTGGAGTGCCATCTGGTCTCCGGCGATTTCGACTACCTGCTCAAGGCGCGCATCAGCGAGATGGCCTCCTACCGCAAGCTGCTCGGCAGCACCGTGCTGACCATGCCGCATGTGCGCGAATCCAAGAGCTACATCGTGATGGAAGAGGTCAAGGAGACGCTGGCGTTGCCGATCGCCGATTGAGGCGGGAAATTGTAAATTGGGAATTGGCAACAGTAGAGCGCAGCGCCGCTATCAGCGCACCACGCGCATGCCATCGCCCGCCGGCACCGCGTCGTCGTAGCGACCGGTCTTCGTATCCAGCACCCGGTTGGCGCCGGCCGGCTGCATGCCCTGCAGCAAGCGACCGTTGCGGTCGTAGACCATCGGCTTGGTCGGCGCCACCTGGCTGCCGGCAGGTGCGACAGGGGTCTGTGCCGGGCCACGCGTGGGAATGGTCGGCGCGACCAGGCGTTGCCCCAGCTGCGAGGGCACGGGTGCGGCGGCAGGTGCCGGCTGCAGCGCGCGCGGCGTCACCGGGGGCTGCACCGGCGTTGGTGTGGTGATGGGTTGCAAGTGCGTGGACGAGTGCGTGGTGGTGGCCGACTGCGCTGCTGCCGCTGCGGCCATCGTCAGCAGAACGCACAGCAGAATGCGGCGGGTTGATGGATGGATCGCCATGACAGGCACCATGCGTGTTTGAGGGTCCTCACTCGATGGGGGCGCGGATGTGCTGCGGCAATGCGCACGACCGGCCGGGGGATGAACGCGTTCGCCAGGTCGTTGCGATGCGAAGAACGTCGCCACGGAGTGCAGTGGCGCACGCCAGCGCGTTCGCATGCAGCGATGACACCTGCGCAGCACCATGTTGATCGCGCTCACCGGTTGAACCGCCCCCGACAATGCCCACATCACTGGGACAGGCGCCGGCACCCCGCTGGCGAGCGCATGCGAGAGCCTCATGAGCCAGTTCGATCTGACCCCTCCCTCCCCCGCCCAGCGCGATGCCTTGATCGCCGGGCTCAGCGATGAGGAACAGCGCGTGTTGCTGCAGCATGGCACCGAGGCGCCGTTCTGCGGGGTGTTTCTGGACAACAAGCTGGACGGTGTCTATACCTGCCGGTTGTGCGGTCTGCCGCTGTTCCGGTCCAGCGCCAAATTCGAATCCGGGACGGGTTGGCCAAGCTTCTTCGCGCCTTACGACCCCGCCCATGTGCGCGAGATCCGCGATACCAGCTACGGCATGATCCGCACTGAAATCGTCTGTGCACGCTGCGACAGCCACCTGGGCCATGTGTTCCCGGACGGCCCGCCGCCGACCGGCGAGCGCCACTGCCTGAACTCGGTCTCGCTGGGCTTCACCGAAAACGGCCAGGCATTGCCCAACCCATTGCACCGCGAGGGTGCTGAGGCGCAGTCGGCCTGATGGCGTCGCCTGCTCGCCAGGCGACGGCCATGACGGCGCAGGAAGACGTCGAACAGTGCCTCCCTGCGCTTTGCGCGCCAAGCGAGGCAGTGCTCGCCACGCGCAGTGCTTGATTTTCAAACGGGCGGCCACACCCAGGCCAAGTTGCAGGTCCACCGCACCGCTGTCGTTATTCAGCCGTCCGCAGGCAGCCTGGCCGGGTCCGGCGCTCCTGATAGACGCACATGGGCAGCGCCGCGGCACAGCCCTCGCCATTCCAACCGTCGCCAGCAGGGCGACTACCCGATCCAGGCAGGAGTACGCAGATGCACACGTCCTCATCCCTGATGCTCACCGGCCTGTTGGCCACCGCCCTCGCCGGCTGCAGCGCAGGCTCACCGCCGCCGACAACGGAGGCGGCCAAGCCGGCAGGCACCGAGCCCGCCACAGCCAACAGCGCCGATGCCCGCCCACCTGCCGTGGGCACCGACGCCAGCGTCGCCGGCCCGCTGCCCAGGCCCGGTAGGACGCCTGCCCACACCGCGCCTGCCGCCGCCCCGGCGCTTCCCGCGCAGGCGGTGGGCTGGCGCTGCGGTCAGCGCATGATCGCCACCCGGTTCGACTCGGCCGCCGATGCGTTAGAGCTGACGTTGGAAGACCGCAGGCTGATCCTGGTCAGTGCGCAGGCGGCGTCCGGAACGCGCTTTGCCGATGCCCAGGGCAATCAATTCTGGGAACATGCCGGCGAAGCGACGCTATCGCTGGCGGGCGGCGAAGCGCTCAAATGCGTGCATGAGGCCACAACGACAATCGGCTAAACGTTCAGTGACAGGGCACATCTTCACGCTGCGCGCTTCAAGAATCGGCCGCGCAAGCCGAAACCATTAGCGACCCCAGTTTGCTCTCGGCTGCGCCATGCTCATTATCGTCGGCTTCATCGTCGTCATCGTCAGTGTCCTCGGCGGCTATGTGCTGTCGCACGGAAAGCTGGGCGCGTTGTGGCAGCCGTACGAGCTGATGATCATCGGTGGCGCGGCATTGGGCGCGTTCCTGGTCAGCACGCCGGGCAAGATCGTCAAGGAAACGCTCAGCGGCATCATGGGCGTGTTCAAGGGCCCGCAGTACAAGTCCGAGGACTACAAGGACACCCTGAGCCTGATCTACGAGCTGTTGAACAAGGCCCGCCGCGACGGCTTCATGGCGCTGGAAGACCACGTCGAAAAGCCGCAGGACAGCACCATCTTCGGCAACTACCCCAAGGTGGTGGCCGACCATCACCTGCTGGACTTCATCACCGACTGCCTGCGCCTGATGATCGGCAGCAACATCGAGCCGCACGAGCTGGAACCGCTGCTCGAACTGGAACTGGAAAAACACCATCACGAAGCCCTGGCGCCGTCGCATGCGCTGAGCAAGGTGTCCGACGGCCTGCCTGGCTTCGGCATCGTGGCGGCAGTGCTCGGCATCGTGATTACCATGGGCTCGATCGGCGGTCCGATCGAAGAGATCGGCCACCACGTCGGCGCCGCGCTGGTCGGCACCTTCCTCGGCATCCTGCTGGCCTACGGCTTCGTGTCGCCGTTGTCGGCGGCAATGGAAGCGCGTGCCGAGCAGGACGGGCGCATCTATGAAGCGGTCAAGACCGCGCTGCTGGCCTGCCTGCGTGGTTACAACCCGAAGATTGCGCTGGAATTCGCGCGAAAGACCCTGCCCTCCAATGTGCGTCCGAGCTTCGGCGATTTCGAAACGCACCTGAAGACGATCAAGTAGGGCCGCGGTCATGGCCGAGGCCAAATCCACCGTCATCATCCGACGGGTCAAGAAGGTGCAGGGCGGCGGCCATCATGGCGGCGCCTGGAAGGTGGCGTTTGCCGACTTCGTGACCGCGATGATGGCCTTCTTCCTGGTGCTGTGGCTGATGGCGGCCACCACCAAGGAACAGCGTGCGGCGATCTCCGAATACTTCCGCAACCCCAGCCCGCTGTCGGGCAAATCGATGGCGCCCTCGCCTGGCATGAACGGGCCTGGCGGCGCCAGCACCTCGATGATCAAGCTCGGCGGCACCGCCGACATGGCCAAGGGGCAGAAGGACGAAATGGGCCGCAAGCGCGACAATGCCGCGGACACCACCGAAGACAGCCGCAGCAAGGACAAAAAGCGCCTGGAAACGCTGATGCAGGAACTGAAAGAGGCCATCGACAAGAGCCAGGCGCTGGAGCCGTTCAAGGATCAGTTGCTGCTGGATCTCACGCCCGATGGCCTGCGCATCCAGATCGTGGACAAGCAGAACCGCCCGATGTTCGACATCGGCCGCGACCAGCTCAAGCCGTACACGGTGGAGATCCTGCACGAGCTGTCCAATTTCATTAATCAGGTGCCCAACCACATCAGCATCACCGGCCACACCGATACCACGGCCTACAGCAGCGATGCCGGCTACACCAACTGGGAACTCAGCGCCGACCGTGCCAATGCCGCGCGCCGCGCACTGGTGGGCGGTGGCATGTCCGACGCCAAGGTGACGCGCGTGGTGGGGCTGTCGTCGTCGGTGTTGTTCGACAAGACCGACCCGCAGAACCCGATCAACCGTCGCATCAGTATCGTGGTGATGACGCAGGACGCCGAAAGCGCGGCCTTGACCGGTGCAGGACAAGGCGTGGCGCTGGGCACATCGGTGCACGATGCCGACACCCAGGTGCCGGATCTGAGCGGTGCTGCGGCCACCGGCACGGCCACCGTGGGGACGCCGGTCAAGCAAGCAGCGCCAACAGCGGCCTCGCCGGTCGCCGCCACCGCGGCTCCTGTCCCGGCGGCGGCTCCGCCAGCGGCCGGCGCTGCCGCTGCCCGTCCGGCAGGACCGCGCATGTCATCCAGCGCGCAGGTGGACTCTGCCAAGGCGCTTGCCAAGGCTGCCGAAGCCGCGGTGGAGAAGCAGTAATGTCAGGGCCGGCGGGCCTGGATGTGCAGACCGCGATGTGCGATTTCCCAGGCAATCGCGTCGGGGAAACGGCCCACTGCTGTTTCGGGCCAGGTCTGCCGGTGGCGGGGTTGAGAGCGGCGAACAACACGTCGCGAGCAGCGGTCAGGTAGACACGGGCGGCGCGCTCACAACCGCAGTGGACGCGTCGTCCATGCCAATTCCGAGCACCGGCCGCGCCCGCCTGGCGGTGAGCGCAGTCGTTTTGTTGGCCGCTCTCAGGTCGGTGCCGGTGCAGACGCTGCGCCCCTGGCGGCCCTGTCTGGTGCGATGCCAATCGCCGCCGCGCATCGCATCGTGCGGCGCACGCTCTAGAATGGCTGGCCATTCCCAGCGTCGAGAACACCGTGTCCCGCAATTCCAAGGCCAAGCGCGACAAGCGCAAGAAGCAGCAACCCAAGCGCCCCTTCGCCCGTCTGGGCCAGGCGCCCCAGGTCACCAACCATGCCGTGCTGCAAGACGCCGAAGGGCGTGTCGTGGCCGCCATCGGCCTGCAGGGCGGCAGCGAGTGGATGCTGTCGATCGGCGGCCAGACCATGGACAGCGCCGACAACCCGGTGCCGATGCTGGCCCTGCTCAAGCACCTGGCCAACCTGCAGCAAGCCGAAGGCAAGACCATCTGGCTGGAATATTCGACCCAGCTGCAGCAGATGATCGACGACCTGGCCGCCGACGAAGGCCAGACCGCCGAGGAATACCTGAACACGCTGGTGGCCGAATTCCAGAACGCCGACGCGGATGAAGACGGCGACGCCGATGCAGAAGACGCCGCTGACGCTGCCGGCACCGACGCCGTCGCTGAAGATGCTGCAGCTGAAAACGCCACTGCCAGCACCGATGACAGTGCGGCCGACACAGAAGCCAGCGACGATGCCGAGAGCGACAGCGCCGGCAAGAAGGCCAGGAAGGCCTGACCCGGCCGATGGCCGTCTACGTCGACGATGCGGTGCACCTGTGGCGCGATCAGCGCTGGGCGCACCTGCTGGGCGATACGCTGGACGAGCTCCATGCCATGGCGGCGCGGCTGGGCATTCCTCGCCGCGCCTTCCAGAACAAACTCAGTGGTGCGCACTACGACGTGCCCGCTCCGCTGCGCCTTGAGGCGATCGCCCTCGGCGCCATCGCCATTTCCCGCCATACCGACCGCACCTTGCTCAAGGCGTTGATTGCCAATGCGCGAGCGCAAGCGCGCGGCGAGCACGCATAAGCGATGCCTGCGACGCCGACAGGCGGCGCACCGTCACACCCGTCGGTACACCTGCCGGCCCGCCAATCGAACCCTCGCGTCGCAATGCAAAGACATACATTGCGCGCCGCGCGTGCGTGTGGTGTTGTAGGACACCGTCGGCCCGTCACCATGGCACGTGACTTGGGAGAGGTGTCTTGTCTATCCGTGCTTCCCTACCCGATACGGACTCGCTGTTATCCGTCGCCGTTCTGGAAGACGACGCGCTGTTGCGCGAGGACATCCTCATTCCCGGGTTGCGCGAGTTCGGCTTTCGCGTCAGCGGCGCCGGAACCGCCGGCGAACTGTATCGGCTGATGCTGCAACAGGCCTTCGATCTGGTCGTGCTCGATCTCGGCCTTCCCGACGAAAGCGGATTGAGCGTGGTGACGTACCTGCGCTCGTTGTTCGCCGGACTGGGCATCGTTGTGTTGACCGGCAATCGTGGTCGCAGCGACCACGCGCGCGCCTTGCACGGCGGCGCCGACGCCTTCCTGCGCAAACCGACCGACCCGGAAATCCTCGCGCTGACCTTGCGCAACCTGGCACAGCGTCTACGCACGGCCCACATCAGCGTCACCACGCCCAGCCAAGCCTGGCGACTGCAATCAGACGGTTGGTGTCTGTTGGCACCGGACGGCACGGTCATGGTGCTGACCTCGCTGGAGCGGTGTCTGATGCGCTGCCTGGATGCGCAGCGCGGCCAGGCGATCGAGCGCGAAACCTTGGTATCGGCACTGGAAGCCGCCACCGGCGACTTCGACCTGCACCGGCTGGAAATGCTGATCCATCGTCTGCGGCGCAAGGCCGCACGCATCTCCAGCGATCGGACACCGGCGCTGCCGCTGTTGTCCTCCCGTGGCATGGGCTACCTGCTGGCCGACTGAGGCGCCGCCGCCAGCGGCAATTGCAGGCACAGACAGGCCCCGCCTTGCGGACCATTGCACGCCGCCACCTGGCCACCGGCCGCGGCGATGATGCTTTGCACCACCGACAAGCCCAGCCCGGTGCCCTTGCCGACCGGCTTGGTGGTGTAGAACGGCTCGAGAATTCGCGCCAGCAGATGCGGTGCAATGCCCGGACCGGTATCGCAGAAACGCAAGCACACCGTGGCCTCGCGCAACTCGCCTTCGATACGGAACACGCCCTGCTCCTCCATCGCGTCGCGCGCGTTGGCGGCGATGTTGAGCAGCACCAGTTCGAGATCATCGCGATCCATCAGGACCCACAGCGGCGGCCCGGCGGCGATGCACTCCAGCCGGATGTCGTGCCCGAATAGCTGACGCAAGGTGGGTTCGGCATCGCGCAGTGCTGCGCGGGCATCGAACAGGGTCGGCAGGTCGGGCTCGGCGCGGCCGAAGTTGAGGATGCGCCGGCTGACTGTCAACGCGCGCCGCGAGGCGGTCTCGATGTTTTCCAGCGTTTTGAGCAGCGGCGCTTCGCCGTAGCCCTCCAGCGCATCGCGCCGTTGCGCGTAGCCGATGATCACGTTGATCAGATTATCGAAATCGTGCGCGACGCCAGCTGCCAGACGCCCGAGCGCTTCCATTTTCTGGATGTGGATCAGTTGCTCCTGCACGCGTTCGCGCTCGGCCATTTCCTGCAGCAGACGGCGATTGAGCTGTTCCAGTTCGCGCCGGCGGTGTTCTGATTCGAGCAAGCTGTCACGCAATGCGGCGATGGTGCGATCCAGGCTGAGAGTGATCAGCAGATAGGCACCGACGGTCACCAGGCCCAAGCCGATGTTGCCGCGCACCGAGCGCCAGGGCACCGGCCAGATCACCTGTGCGAGCACGCCCAGCAACGCAGCAGCCGCCAGCAACAGGAACACGCGCCAGAGCGCGCGACTCCCCAGCACCATGCCGGCGAGTACCAGCGCCAGCAAGGGCATGGGGTTGGTCAGCAGGTCGTAAATGTCCACCCGCACATAGGTAACCACCACGCCGATCAACGTCGCGGCCACGTAAGTCCGCACCGCCCCCGCATTGTCGCCGCGCCGCACGCGCCACACGCCCAGCGCCGCACCTACCGCAGTGAGCACGCTACCCACCAGGGCAAACAACAGGTCCGTGTGACTCAGCAAGCGCGCAGCGCCAGCCACGTAGAGAAACAGGCCGATGTCGCCGGCGGTATAGAGCACGATCGCCGCCAGCAACACTTGCAGGAACGCCGCATGCCGATGGTCGCTGGCACTGGCGGACGTCGGTGGCTGCAACCAGGGCAAAACTGAGATGAATTTCACAGAAATGGCAGCAGGCGACCTAGACAACGCTGGATGCTCACATCGGTGGTGAGTGGATGCAATCGTCGTTTGGTGACAGCCCGGGATCTGCGTGACAAGTTTTTGGCGCACTTCGTGTTCGCCGACACAACTCCGCATCGACAGGGGGATGCCTTGGAGTTCGGTCGGCGCCAGTCGCTCCGCCCACCACGTTCTGGGGACACCGATGAGCCTTCTGCCTGACCATGTAACGGGCCAGCACCGCGCCCGCCTCGCCGCTGCCCGCCCCGCCGGTAGCACCGCCTGCATCGCACCACCACCGCGGCGGCCGCTGACACGCGCCATGCTCACCCTCCTGTTTCTGGCCAGTCGTCTGGCAACTGCACACACCGCCACACCTGCGCCAGAAGCGACAAGCCCGACCAGCCAAGCCAGCACCGCCGACACCACAGCGCAGGACAACGCCACCACGCCACCAGACGCGGCTGACGACATCGGCAAGCATCTGCAGATCGTCGGTGGCAGCGACCCGGCCGAGGACGTCGGCGCATTCGCCGCCGAGCCCTATGGGGTGGCCATCGGCGAGGCCAGCAATGCGCTCGGCGAAGGCGGTATTGCACTGGGTGCCGGTGCCACGGTGACGGCCAAGCACGCGATCGCCACCGGCTACGCGGCCGCGGCGAGCGGCGAATCGGCCGTCGCCATTGGCGGCACGACCGAGATATTCGACTACAACGACGCCGGCGAGATCATCGGCAGTCACCAGGATTCCACCGAGGCCAGCCAGTTCGGCGCGGTAGCGCTGGGCGGCGGTGCCAAGGCCACCGCGGCGCTGGCTACTGCGGTAGGGAGCGGCAGCGAAGCACGCAACGTGCAGAGCACGGCGCTGGGCTACCGCGCCCGCGCGTTCGAAGACGGAGCGACCGCTGTCGGCGGCTTGTCGGTGGCCTCGGGCTATCTGTCGACCGCCAACGGCTACTTCGCCCGCGCCACCGGCACCAGTAGCGTGGCGCTCGGCAACACCGCCCTGGCCAGCGGGATCGACAGCGTGGCCATCGGCGGCGTCAGCACTGCCGCGGCGGCGGCCGGCAACAGCAGCAGCCTCACCGCGGCCACCGGCGTCGGTAGCGTCGCGCTGGGTGCGGGTGCGGTGACGCAATCCAATTACGCGATCGCCCTCGGCTACAACGCCAACGTGTTCCCCAACCTGCCGGGCAACACCGATGCCGTGGCGATCGGCCACAGCGCCGGTTCGTTCGCCCCCAACACGGTCTCGTTGGGCGCCTATGCCTTGGCATCGAACCAGGACGGGATCGCCGTGGGTCACAACAGCTGGGCCTTGAGCGCCAATAGCGTGGTCCTGGGCTCGGGCGCCATCAGTTCGTGGTTCAACCCCAACAGCACCGCCTTGGGTGCGGCCACCCGCACCGACGGCGTCGATGCCACCTCGATCGGCTATGGCGCCAAGGTCGGCAACTGGGTAGACGATGCCTGGAACCGCGCTCCGGTCAGCGCGGTGGCGCTGGGCGCCTTTTCGCATGCAACGCGCAGCTACAGCGTGGCGGTGGGCGATCTGGCATCCGGATTGACGCGACAGATCACCAGCGTGGCGGCCGGCACCGAAGCCACCGATGCGGTCAACAAGGGCCAGCTCGATGCGTTGGCTGCCGATGTGCAGGCCACCAGCGGCGTGTTGCAAGCCAATGGCGAGGGCACTGCCAGCGCGACCGGCAAGCACAGCACGGCGGCCGGTGCCGGCGCGTCGGCCAGCGGCGCGCGCAGCGCGGCCGTGGCGGCAGGCAGTCGTGCCAGCGCCGCCGGCGCCAGCGCACTGGGCGTGGACAGCAGCGCCAACGGCGTGAACAGCACGACCATGGGCTACAACAGCTTCGTGCGCCAGAGCGGCGTCAACGGTGTGGCCTTGGGTGCCAATGCCGGTGCCAGCGGGGCCGATTCGGTTGCGCTGGGCTCAGGTTCGCGCACCTACGAGGCCAATACGGTCTCGGTGGGCAGCGGCAACGGTCACGGTGGCCCGGCGACGCGGCGCATCGTCAATCTAGGCGCCGGCGCAATCGCCGACGGCAGCAGCGAGGCGATCACCGGCGGACAGTTGTTCCAGTCGCTGAGCAACGCCGCCAGCGTCCTGGGCGGTGGCGCAGCCATCGGCGCACAAGGCGTGTTCGTTGCGCCGACCTACGTGATCCAGGGTGCCAGCTACACCAATGTCGGCGCCGCACTGACCGCGCTGGACAGCAAGGTCAGCGCGCTGGATGGTCGCCTGGGTGGCACGACGTCGTCGCGGACGGCCGCGTTGCGCAGTGCCGGCGTGGCGGCAGGACTGGCGCCTGCAACCTCCGCAATTGCGACAGCCGAGGCTAGCGCCCCCGGGCTGAAAGGCACGCCGACGCCGGCGGTCGCCAGCACCAGCACGGTGGCCGCCACGTCCACGGCGACGGGGAGCGCGGCAGTGGCCAACGATGTCACCGGCACGGCGATCGGTGGCAGCGCGTACGCGCACGGCCCCAACGACACCGCGATCGGCAGCAATGCGCGCGTCAATGCCGATGGCAGCACCGCAGTCGGCGCCAACACGCAGATTGCTGCAGTGGCGACCAATGCGGTGGCGATGGGCGAAGGCGCACAGGTCAGCGCGGCGTCAGCCACGGCCATCGGGCAGGGCGCGCGTGCCACCGCGCAAGGCGCCGTCGCAGTGGGCCAAGGCGCGGTGGCAGACCGCGCCAACACGGTCTCGGTGGGTAGCGTCGGCGCCGAGCGGCAGATCACCAACGTGGCCGCCGGCCGTTCCGATACCGACGCGGCCAACCTCGCCCAGGTCTCTGCGGGCGACGCACGGACCTTGAGTTCGGCCACTAGCTACACCGACAGCCGCGTCTCGGCCCTGAGCGACAGTTTCAGCCAACTGCACGACGACAGCATGCGCCGCTTCCAGAACATGGATCGTCGCATCGACCGCCTCGGTGCGATGAGCGCGGCGATGCTCAACATGGCCATCAATGCGGCCGGCACACAAAGCGAACGTGGGCGTATCTCCGTCGGCGCCGGCTTCCAGAGCAGCGAGCATGCGCTGTCGATCGGCTACGCCCGCAAGATCGGCGAGCGCGCCTCCTTCAGCCTGGGCGGCGCCTTCAGCGGCAACGACTCCTCCGCCGGCCTGGGCTTCGGTGTGGACTTGTGAGCCTGCCCGCACGCACCGCCATCCCCTTCTTCTTGGAATTGCGCCCATGAACATCGCCTCTCCGCCACTCCGGACCCTGTTGTTGAGCGCTGTGCTCGCCACTGCCCCCTTCCAACTGCATGCGGCCAACGATCCGCTGGAACAGCGTGGTCTGGTCGACAGCCCGGTGCCTGACGGCTCGCCCGCGGCCGGCAGGCTCATCGTCAAATACAGGCCCAGCATCGGCTCCGACGCGCTGCGCGCGTCCATCCTGTCGTCGGCCGCACGCCGCGCCAACCTGTTGCCTCCCAGCAGCAACGCCGCCCGTAGCGCGCCGATGGCCGCGCGCGTCCTGCGCACCAGCGGCACCGGTGCCAGCGTGCTGCGCCTGACCGGTCATCTGACTACTGCCGAGCAAACCAGGCTGCTGACCGAACTGCGCGCCGACCCCGCCGTCGAATACGCGCAATTGGATCGGATGATGCAGCCGGTGCTCGACCTGGTCGGGTCGGCCGCACTGCCGGCACAGGCGCGTGCAACAGCGCAGCACACCGATCCGGCAGTGCCCAACGACAAGTTCTACGCGAAATATCAATGGCATATGCAGGACAGCGCAGGCGGGATCCGCGCGCCCAAGGCCTGGGAGACCTCCACCGGCGGCGGCGTGGTGGTGGCGGTGATCGACACCGGCATCCTGCCCGACCACCCGGATCTGAAGAACAACGACCACATCCTGCAGGGCTACGACTTCATCACCAACGCAAGTGTGTCCCGTCGCGCCACCGACGGCCGCGTACCCGGCGCGCTCGACTACGGCGATTGGATAGACGACGACAATACCTGCCTGCAGCGCGCGCGCGCCAGTAGCTGGCACGGCACCCACACGGCCGGCACGATCGGCGAACTGACCAACAACGGGATTGGCGGCGTTGGTGCCGCACACGACGCCCAGATCCTGCCGATCCGCGCGCTCGGGCACTGCGGCGGCATGAGTTCGGATATCGCCGATGCGATCGTGTGGGCATCGGGCGGGCACGTCGATGGCGTGCCGGACAATACCCATCCGGCCGAAGTGATCAGCATGAGCTTGGGCGGCTTTGGCAGCTGCGACAGCAATACGCAGCAGGCGATCAATACGGCCGTCGCCAACGGCAGCACGGTGGTGGTGGCCGCCGGCAACGATGCCATCGATGCGGCGCAATTCACCCCGGCCAGCTGCAGCAACGTGATCACCGTGGGTGCCACCCGCATCACCGGCGGCATCACGTTCTATTCCAACTTCGGCTCGGTCGTCGACCTGTCAGGACCCGGCGGCGGCCAGGACCAGGACACCGGTAACGGCGGTTGGGACGGGTTGGTGCTGTCGACCGGCTATAGCGGCAAGACCACGCCGACCTCCGGTCAATATAAGTACCTCGGCTATGCCGGCACCTCGATGGCCTCGCCGCACGTCGCGGCCGTGGCTGCGTTGGTGCAAAGCTCGCTGGCGAGCACTGGCAAGACACCGCTCAACCCATCGCAACTGCAGGCGGTCTTGAAACAGACCGCGCGCGCCTTCCCGGTGCCACCGCCGACGGCGACACCGATCGGTACCGGCATCGTTGATGCGACGGCGGCGATGGACTATGTCCGCACCAATTGCAGCGGCAGCAGCTGCAAGCCGGTGAGCACCGCACTGAGCAACCGCACGCCGGTCACCGCGCAAAGTGCCGGCGTCGACGAGGAGCATTTGTATAGCTTCACCGCCACCGCGGGGACGCCGTTGAACGTGCTGTCCTACGGCGGCAGCGGCAATGTCGCCCTGTACCTGACGTTCGGCGCCGAGCCCACCACCCGTAGCTACGACCTGCGTTCGGTCCGTCCCGGCAATACGCAGACCCTGCGACTGCCCTCGCCACAGGCCGGCACCTACTTCATCAAGCTGGTCGGCGGAGACGGTGGTTTCAACAATGTGTCCTTGATGGCCCGGCAGTGATCTGGCGGGCATCGCTCCAGCGCGGCGAGGTCGCGCAGGGCACGCCATGCCATGCCATGCCTGCGGTTCGGCAACGTTGTTCTCATCCCCACTGGCCGTGGCCCGGGCGGCAGTCGTCGGCAAGCGGGTTAGAACGGATCGCTGCCCGGGCGCAGATCCGCACCCAGGATCGCTGCCAGCCGCTGCATGTCCTCATCGTTGCGGCTCAGTGCCATCCAGCCGGCACGGTCGTCGCTGCCGGTGTCCCAACACCACAGGGTGTAGCCGTATTCGCGCAGGCGATCGTACGCCACCGTCAGCAGCGCGGCGGTGTCGTTGGCGACCAGGAAGTCGTCATCGTCCATGTCGCCGCCCCAGTCGATGCGCAAGTTCCAGCGTGCGGCCAGTTCGTCGATCGCACTGATCAGCGTTTCGCTGTCGCTGCCATCCACGTAGAACCCTGAGCTCCAGTCGATCGCATCCTTCAGCGCCCATAACCACGCATCGCCATCGGTCTCGCCGGCGCTCTCGCGATAGGCATCGAACTGGCGCAGCGCGGTTTCTTCGTCGCCCGGATTGATCAGCAGCAACAGGTTCCAGACCAGCCCCTGATGGGTGTCCGGATCGTCGTCGTTGTCGGCGCTGAGGTCATCCGGTTCATCGTAGTCGGCGCTGTTGTCGGGCATCACGGTCTCACTTCCACAGATTGCAGGGCGGAAGTGTGAGGCCTGATGGCGCGCAAGCAAACAGATTGCCGCACGCAACTGCGTCGCCGGGGCTGGTCTTCACGGCGCAGGCCCGTATCCTGTGCGGTCGAAGACGTCTCTCCCGGCCGCCATGACGCCTTTCCCATGAGCGATACCCCTCCCGATCACCTGGCCATCGACGCGCGCAGCCCATTCCACAATGCCGATGCCCTCAACCGCGGCGTCGGCGTGCGCTTCAACGGTGTCGAACGCGACAACGTGGAGGAATACTCGGTGAGCGAAGGCTGGATCAAGGTGCAGGTCGGCAAGGCGCGCGACCGTCGCGGCAACCCGATGACGATGAAGATCAAGGGCGAAGTGGCGGCCTATTACCTGGACACCAAGAACGGCGCCAAGCCGGCTGCCGAGTAAAAGCGGCTGACAACACCACTTCACGCCAGGCTGCTGCAGGCTGGCGGATCTGTGCCCTGGCTGCAGTGACCTTGCCCGCGCACCGTCGCGGGACATGCTGCAAGTACGTTCTTGTCCGCGTTTACGCGGCATCCATGGCACGTCAGGTCCCGCGACGGTGCGCGGGCAAGGTCCGGTCGCGTTGGTCGGTGTGCAACGCTTTCAATAAAGCCGCCAGGAAACCGTCTGGTGCGGTGTCCTTGCCGATTGCGGAACCGTTGGCGGCATGGATGCCGCCATCGAGCCCCAGGGACGGAGTCACGGCATGTCCCGCGAGCGGCGAGGGCACCGCGCACGCGACCCACGCAGCGTTTGACCTGAACTCCCGCCGGCATCCACCAGGATGCGGCCGACAAAACCACTGCACTCACCACTCACGCGTTGAGCCAATAGCCGCTGCGGAAGATCGCCGCCGCCACGCCAAGGCACACAACCAGGAACAGAAAGGTCATGCCGGCGCTCACCGCGATATGCACATCGGCCTTGCCGTAGAAACTCCAGCGGAAGCCGCTGATCAGATACACCACCGGGTTGAACAGCGTGACCTTCTGCCACAGCGGCGGCAGCATATTGATCGAGTAGAAACTGCCGCCCAGGAAGGTCAGCGGCGTCACCACCATCAGCGGAATCACCTGCAATTTTTCGAAACCATCGGCCCAGATGCCGATGATGAAACCGAACAGGCTGAAGGTCAGTGCGGTGAGCACCAGAAAGCCCAGCATCCATACCGGATGGGCGATTTGGTACGGCACGAATAGGCGCGCAGTGAGCAGGATCAACAGCCCCAGCATCACCGACTTGGTCGCCGCCGCCCCCACGTAGCCGATCACGATCTCCCACCACGCCACCGGCGCGGACTGCACCTCGTAGATGGTGCCGGCCCAGCGCGGCATGTAGATGCCGAACGACGCGTTGGAAATGCTTTCGTTGAGCAGCGACAGCATCACCAGCCCGGGAATGATGAAAGCGCCATAGCTGATGCCGTCGATATCGCCCATGCGCGCACCGATCGCCGCGCCGAACACCACGAAGTACAACGAGGTAGACAACACCGGCGAGGCGATCGACTGCGTGAGCGTGCGGAACGCGCGCGCCATTTCGAAACGGTAGATCGCCGCAATCGCATGCACATTCAGGCGCGCACCTCCTGTTGACGTGCGCCATGCACCAGGTTGACGAAGATCTCTTCCAGCGAACTCTCGCTGGAATGCAGGTCCTTGAAGTCGATGCCCTGCGCATTGAGCCGGCGCAGCAACGCACCGATGCCGGTCTGCTCGGCCTGGGTGTCGAAGGTGTAGATCAAACGATTGCCATCGGCAGCCAACTCCAGCGGCAGATCGGCCACCGCGGCGGGCAACGCCTGCAACGGCGCCTGCAGGCTCAGCGTCAGCTGCTTGTTGCCGAGCTTGCGCATCAGCGTGCGCTTGTCTTCCACCAGCACCAGTTCGCCGCGGTTGATCACACCCACGCGGTCGGCCATGTCTTCGGCCTCTTCGATGTAATGGGTGGTCAAAATGATGGTGGTGCCCTGTTCGCGCAGCCGCCGCACCATCTGCCACATATCGTGGCGCAGCTCCACGTCCACACCGGCAGTGGGCTCGTCCAGAAACAGAATGCGCGGCTCGTGGGCGAGCGCCTTGGCAATCAGCACGCGCCGCTTCATGCCACCGGACAGCGTGGAAATCTTGTTGTTGCGCTTCTCCCATAAGGAGAGCTCGCGCAGGATGGTTTCCAGATACTGCGGATTGGCCGGCTTGCCGAACAGGCCGCGACTGAACCGTACCGTGGCCCATACCGTTTCGAACGCGTCGGTGGCCAGTTCCTGCGGCACCAAACCGATGCTGGCGCGCGCGGCGCGGTAGTCGCGCACGATGTCGTGCCCATCGGCCAACACGGTGCCGGTGCTGGGGTTGATCAACCCGCAAATGATGCTGATCAAGGTCGTCTTGCCGGCACCGTTAGGGCCGAGCAGCGCGAAGATCTCGCCGCGCTGGATCTCAAGATCCACCTGTTTGAGCGCCTGGCAACCGCCGGCGTAGGTCTTGCTCAAGCCATGGATGGCAACGATCGACGTCATGGGTGCGATACGAAAGACGATAAGCGCCCCAGGGTAGGCGGTGCGCCGTGACGATGGCAGTGGGTGAGATGGGAGTGTGTCTCCCGACGTGCATCGCCGCTAGGCCAACACGCAGATCAGCCGGAACACGCCTGCGCATGATGGACATCAGTACGGAGTGCTATCGCGCGCAAGCGCGCTCCTTCACAACGACGACCTCACGACCGCCGTGGCTCTTGCGATTCCCCAATCCCCATTCCCACGCGCTCAAGCGCGCTTGCGCGACTCGATCAGATCCAGATTGCGCACCAGCCGCCGCGACAACTCGTCGGAAATCTCGCGGCGTCGGGCCAGCTTGAACAACTCATTGCGCTCGGCCACCAACGCCGCATGCCGGAACTGACGCAGCGCCTTTTCGTAGGCCACCGCCTCTTCCGGATCGGTCTCGGCCATGTCCACCGAGCCGAGCTTGCGCTGATAGCGCTGACTGACCTGGTTGGCCGCCGCGTTGTAGCGCTCGGCATGTTTGCTGCCATCCACCAGCCGCTGCCGCAGTTTTTCCACTGCATCCAGCGCTGCCTGCGAGGCGGCTTTCGCGGCCAGGTCTTCCTTGAGCTGCTCGTCTTCTTCTTCGGGAAGCTCCAGCCCGCGCAACAACCGCGGCAACGCAACGCTGGCAACCAGCAACGACACCAGAATGACCGAGGCCGCCAGGAAGATCGCCAACTGGCGGGCCGGGAATGGCGAGCCGTCCTCCAGCATCAAGGGCAGCGTGAGCACGCCAGCCAGGGTGATCGCGCCGCGCACGCCGGCCAGCGACACCGCCACCACGATCCGCCACGGCGGGCTGACATGCGCCTCGCCGCGTCGCTGCGCCTTGAAGATATTCCAGCGCAGCGACAGGAACACCCAGACGAAGCGCAACGCCATCAGGCTGGCGCTGATGGTGGCCACGTACACCGCCAGCCACCACGGATTGAGGTGCCCGGCCTCCTGCACGCTGCGCACCGCGCCGTCCAGAATGCCCGGCAACTGCTCGCCCAGCAGCACGAAGATGATGCCGTTGAAGGTGAACTGCACCGTGTCCCACACCGCCGAACGCTGCAGGCGCATGTTGCCCGGCGCGTTGCCGGCCATTTCCACGTAACTCATGGTGATGCCGGCGGCCACCGCGGCCAGGATGCCCGATGCATGGAAGGCTTCGGCCAGCAGATAGGCTGCAAACGGGGTGAGCAGGTTGACCAGGATCGCCGAACCGGGCTCCTCGCCGAAGTGCCGCCAGATCCAGGCCTGGATGCGGCTCAACCCGAAGGTCGTCGCCACGCCCAAGGCCAGACCAGCCAGCGCCACCCACAGGAAGGTCAGCGAAGCGGCCGTGACCGAGAAGGTGCCAGTGAGCACGGCCGCCACCGCGAATTGGAAACACACCAGGCCCGAGGCGTCGTTGAGCAGCGACTCGCCTTCCAGGATGTGCATCAGGCGCTTGGGAATCGGCACCTTGGAGGCGATCGACGACACCGCCACCGGGTCGGTCGGCGAAATGATCGCCGCCAGCGCGAACGCCACGGCCAGCGGCATCGCCGGTATCAGCCAATGGATGAAGACGCCGGCACCAATCACGGTGAAGATGACCAGCCCCAACGCCAGTTCCAGGATTGCCGCCTTGTCGCGGAACAGGCCTTGTTTGGGAATGCGCCAGCCATCCAGAAACAGCAGTGGCGGCAGGAACAACAGGAAGAACAGCTCCGGCTCCAGTTCGTGCCCCGCATCGAACACGCCGGAGACCACCGCGCCCAGCGCAATCTGGACCAACGGCAACGGTAGCGAGAACGGCAGGATGCGGATGAGATAACCGCTGGCCGCGACCGCCAGCAACATGGCGAGGACGACATCGATCGAATGCATAAAAACCCGGAATGAAAGAGCGGCCGCACGTGCGGCATCGCATATTGCGACGCACAACAACGCACTTACGGGACCATACCGGGTTGCAACCGGCGATGAAACCACCGCACCGCATGGCCCTGAGTGGTCCTGCGGAGTGATCGCCACCATGGTGTCGTGCTACGCACTGTGGCGTGTGTCTGTCGGTCCGACATGGTGTCTGCCGGATGGGCAGGCACGGCCGTGTTTCGTCAAGAAATCATGGCGTACGGCACGATGAACCGCTGCGCCAGCGAGGCGATGCAACCGGCGCGCCATGCGCATGCGCGCTGCGTACCGCAGGCAGCAGGCAGCAGGCAGCAGGCAGCAGGCAGCAGGCAGGCGATGATCCACCGCTAAAGCCAACGGCCGCTCGATCGCCTGGAACGCGGTGCCGTCGAAAGCAGCCGGCACGTGATCGCTCGCAACTCACGCATGCCCGCACTGACTCGCCGAACCAGGATCAGCGGTGGGAAAGGTGCCTGTGCGCATGCGGCGTCGATTGCCGAGCGCCCTCGACCGGGACCAGGAAGATCGCATCATGCAGTTTCAGCTTGGAGTCGTAGTGACGCACCGTCACCTTGACCGCCTTGACCTTTTTCTTGAAGGAATATGGCCACTGCGCGCCCATCATCTCCTGCCCGACCCTCTGACCGTGAGCGTCTTCGACGAGCTTGATGCGCACCGGGTAATTGCCTGTGCCGCGGTTGTCCGCATCGTTGGCATCGGACACGTCGATATGCGCCTTCGAAAACGCCAGCGTCGACGGGCCGCCGTCCTTGTCATTGGCGCTGTCGTCGAAGCCGATGTTCTTGTAGCTATAGGTCAGCAGGATCACTTGCATAGGAACCCAGGAACCGCCGCCATGATTGGGAATTTTCACCTTGGCCACGCGTGCGGAATCAATCGTGAATTCCCACTCTCTCGGGACGCTCCATTTCTGCCCTGGTCGATAGGTCTCATTCGCAGGACCGGAAGCGGTCGCTGATGGCGCAGGCGTGACGGCTGATGCCTGTGCAGTGCCGAATAACGCCAGCGTGCCTGCCACTAGCAGTGTCGGCAGCACCCATCGATTGGATTCGCTCTTTTCGGATTTCATGTTTTACGGCCTATCAGCACTGATGATCATGCGAGGCACCAACAATAATTGCACGCGACCCGCGTCGCCTTTGCCAATCGCGAACATTCGTGCCGCATTAGGGAGGTCGTGCAATAGCGATGACGCCGCTGGACGTTGTAACAGCCTGATCGCGCGTCGCCTGCAGTGCAGTTGCGCAGTAGCGTTTTCAAGCCATCGGTCGGCCTGTGTCGTTATCGCTGGTCGAACAGACTCAACCACAGGCCACCCGATCAGGGCCGCGACGGCAGAATGCGGCAACATTGCAGCGCAACATGTTTATGTAAAAAACGCGTGATGCATCCGCGCCGCATCAGGCCGCGTATCAGTGTTCACGGTTGCCATCCAGGCGATCGCCAACCCAAAGGATCGATGCCTCATGAAGACTTCATTCCAGTCGCTTGCCGCTGCTACCGCCATTGCCCTGACCAGCGCCATGGCCCCCGCCTACGCTGCGTCCAATCCAATGGTTGGCGGCGCGCCGATGCTGGCAACCAAGGACATTGTCGATAACGCGGTCAACTCCAAGGACCACACCACGCTGGTGGCTGCCGTCAAAGCCGCCGGCCTGGTCGAGACGCTGAAGGGGCCGGGCCCGTTCACCGTGTTCGCACCGACCAATGCGGCGTTCTCGGCACTGCCGGCCGGCACTGTCGATACCTTGCTCAAGCCCGAATCCAAGGCGACGCTGACCAAGGTGCTGACCTATCACGTGGTGCCGGGCAAGGTAGATGCTGCATCGCTGATCGCCAAGATCAAGGCCGGCGGCGGTAGCGCTACGCTGACCACGGTGCAGGGCGAGCCGCTGACCGCAAAACTCAATGGCAAGAAGGTCACCATTACCGACGCCAAGGGCAATACCGCCAACGTCACCATTGCCGATGTCATGCAGAGCAATGGCGTGATCCACGTGGTGGACAAGGTGTTGATGCCGTAACTACCTGCAGTTGCAGTGCGACGCGTCGCTGCTGACGCGTGCACGACGCCATCGGCGGAATGCGGTTTTTCCGCCGATGGCGCAGCGGTTTGATGCAGGAGCGCGATTGCATCAGAAGCGCTCGTCGAAATGGTTGGCAAGCCATCGCACACCCGTAGACGGTGTTGGACATCGAAACGGAAGACATCTTATCCATGTCGATGTCGGGCACCGATGACGCAATAACCGACGACTGCCCGGCGCGTTCTGTTCGCCACTGTTGATCGGCACATCCGAGCAATAGATCGGCGGTGCATCCGCAATACACGTCGGTGGCTGCAAGATTGAGCGCGGCTACCACAACGGAGCGAGCGGCCGTCAGTTGGGCGCGGACGGCGCGCTCACAACCGCAGTGGACGCGTGGTACATGCCGATTCCGAGCACCGGCTGCTCCTGCCTGGCAGCTGCCCGCTCCGTTGTGGTAGCCGCTCTTAGTTCAACCATGCTGCGCGCTGCTGGAGCCAGCCTCCAGCAACCGCCACCCCACCACGAAGCGGCGGCGATGGCGTCGCCGGCGTGCCGGTGGCTCCACTTGGTGTCACGATTCTCCGACACCGTGCGCGTGCCGTTGCACGCGTATTTTTTTGCCTGCGCCGCGCGTTACCTTTCTCTCTCGAACGATCGTTCCCGCGGCTGCGGTGGGTTCAGCAACTGACGCAGATCTTCGACAAATCCGCGATAGCCTTCTTCGCGTGCATCCGTCGATGGCTGCCGCAACACCCAGGACGGATGCACCGTGGTCAAGACCGGCGTGCCATCGTCCAGGCGCTGCCACTGCCCGCGTTCCTGCATCAATCGGAAGCCGCTTCTTCCCAATACCGCCTGCGCCGCAGTCGCACCCAGGCAGACGATCTGCGCTGGACGCAATTGCGTGCGTTCGGCCTGCAACCACCCACTGCATGCCTGCACGTGCGCGCGCTCCGGGTTGCGGTGCAGCCGCCGTTTACCGCGTTGTTCGAAACGGAAATGCTTGACTGCATTGGTCACGTAGAACCTCTGGCGATCGACACCCAGCTCGCCCAGCGCCATGGTGAACAGGCGCCCGGCGGGCCCGACGAACGGGCGCCCGCTTAAATCCTCTTCATCGCCTGGCTGCTCGCCGATCACCATCACCGATGCATCGTCGGGCCCCTCGCCGAATACCGTCTGCGTCGCCGGTTGCCACAATTCGCAACGCCGGCAATCGCGTGCAGCGCTGCGCAACTGCGCCAGGCTGTGGGTTGTCGTATCCGGCTGTGGCGCAGGCGCCGCCGGTACCCGTCGCCGCACTGGCTCAGGCGCGCGTTCGGCCATCTCGCGCACGCGCACACCGGCTTCGCGGATCAGTTCCGGCAGCGACGCTGCTTCGGGCAGGTTCTTCCAATATTTCTGCGGCATTTCCTGCCGCATCATGGTCTGGTTGAGCCGCGCCGGGTTGAAGATATGTGCGTAATAGGTGCGCCACAGTGCTTCCTGCGCATCGTCGGCCGGCACCTGCGTGCGCCCCGCACCTGCGCCGAAGCTCAACGCCTCGCCATCCCAACGCACGCTGCGATACGGGGTCAAGATCGCCCAGCGCATGCCGGCAAAACGGCGTGCGAAAAACGGCGCTACCCGGTCCACGATCCAGTGCTCGGGCTCGAACCAGGCAACGAAGTCTTCCTCTTCCCCGGGCAAGCGGCGGAAGCGCACGAAGGCCTTCATTTTGTGCGTATCGCGCTGCACTGCCTTCTGCCATTGCCGCAGCCGGTGCACATCCACATCGGTGGCGCGTTCCAGCAATGCTTTCTCGCCGCAGGCAACCCGCCACAACAAGCGGTACAGCACGGCGTGCCGCTGTGGATCGCGATGACACAGCACCGATGCCGCCAGCTGCATGAAGTCTGCCGAGACACGGGGTGGCGGCACCACGGCCGGCAGTTCCAGCAGCCCCTGCCCCATCAACAGCCCGCCCTGCGCACCGCCGTTCCAGGCCACATCATCCGGCTCTGCCTGCGCGCACCAGCCCGCCCGCGCCAACGCACGCCACGCTTCAAAACTCCACGGTGGTTCCACCTCAGCGCTGAACATGGCAAGTCAGTCGAACAGGCTCGCCTGCCGCGGCGCTGGCGCCAACTGCGCACGCAACCTGACCGGATCGTCCAGCCGTTGGCGCGGATGATGATCGAGCACGCTGACGAACGGCAGCAGCTTTTTCATCGGCACGCGCAACCGCGCCAGGTCGCCGACGCGCAAGCGCGCATGCCGTCGCGACAACAACAAACGCTCCACATTGCGCGTACCCAGGCCCGGCACGCGCAGCAGCATCTCGCGTGGTGCCGCATTCAAATCCACCGGGAAGCGCTCCGGGTTGCGCAACGCCCATGCCAGCTTGGGGTCCACATCCAGATCGAGCATGCCGCTGGATTGCGCCGGCGCGATTTCTTCCACGCTGAACTCGTAGAAGCGCAGCAGCCAGTCGGCCTGGTACAGCCGGTGCTCGCGCTGCAACGGCGGTGCCTGCAACGGCAATTTGGACGAGGCATCCGGGATCGGGCTGAAGGCCGAGTAGTACACCCGGCGCATGCGGTAATTGCCGTAGAGATTGTGGCTGGTGTCCAGAATGCTGCGGTCGTCGGCGTCGTCGGCGCCGACGATCATCTGTGTGCTCTGCCCGGCCGGTGCGAAGCGCGGCGGCTTGGCCCGGCGCACCGTTTCGGCTTTGCGTTCGAGCTGATTTTCTTCGATGCGCCAGCGCAACTCGCCCATGGCCGAGCGGATGCCGCCCACGCTTTTTTCCGGCGCCAGCAGCGTCAGGCCCTGCTCGGTGGGCAACTCCACGTTGATGCTCAAACGGTCGGCGTAACGCCCGGCAGCGGCCAGTAATTCCGGCGTTGCATCCGGGATGGTCTTGAGGTGGATATAGCCGGCGAAATGGTGCACCTCGCGCAACTGCCGCGCTACTTCCACCAGCTGCTCCATGGTGTAGTCGGAGTTGCGGATGATGCCGCTGGACAGGAACAGACCTTCGATGTAATTGCGCTTGTAGAAGTCCAGCGTGAGCGTGACCACCTCTTCCGGCGTGAAGCGCGCGCGCCGCACGTTGCTGGAGACACGGTTGACGCAATACGCGCAGTCGAAGATGCAGAAATTGGTCAACAGGATCTTCAACAGCGACACGCAGCGGCCGTCGGGCGTGTACGAATGGCAGATGCCCATGCCCTCTGTGCTGCCGATACCGCCGGTGCCCAGCGAATGGCGCTTGTTGGCACCGCTGGAGGCACAGGAAGCGTCGTATTTGGCGGCGTCGGCGAGGACAACGAGCTTGTCGAGGATTTTCACGCGGGCAGCATGCAGCGGTGGCGTCTCAGCCTATGAGATTGGCCCGCACCTGTTCGTGAATGCTTCACAGCGCTGCGGCACGAATGTGGCGACTGCCGCGCTCGCACCGGCATGCATGCCACACCCACCTTCACGCGCGCGATTGCGCCGGCCACCGATCGGCACTGAGCTAAAAGCACCCACACTGGCTTCCAGCGCTATGCAGCCACCGGGTCAGCCACCGCTGCGTTGCCGTCGAAGCGATAGAGATCCATCGCCAGAAAACCCGCATCGATGCCGGCGTCGATGCGCTGCGCGCCGAGCCGGTCGTCGCCGGCTGCGCCCATCGCGACATACAACGGCAGGAAGTGTTCGTCGCTGGGATGCGCGCGCTCGGCATGCGGTGCCTGGCGGCGGTAGTCCAGCAGCGCGGGGATGTCGTTGTCCAGCAGCGTGCGCTCTGTCCATTCGATGAAGGGCCGCACATATGGCGCTTCGCGCTCGGTGCTGTAGCCGTGGCGAAAGTCGTGCAGGTTATGGGTGATGCTGCCCGAGCCGATCACCAGCACGCCGTCATCGCGCAACGGCGCCAGCGCACGCCCCACCGCGAACTGGTGCGCCGGGCCAAGCTCGGGCTGGATCGACAGCGACACCACCGGGATGTCGGCGTCCGGATACAGCAGGCGCAGCGGCACCCAGACGCCGTGGTCGAAGCCGCGCTGCGGATCCAGATGCGGATGCAGGCCGGCCTGCTCCAGCCGGCGCATGATCTGCTGCGCCAATGCCGGCTCGCCGGGCGCCGGATAGTCCAGCTCATACAACGGTGCCGGGAAGCCCCCGACGTCGTGGATGGTGGGCGGCCGTACCGCGCCACTGACCAGCGGACGGCGGCCCAACCAGTGCGCGCTGGCCACAACAATGGCGCGCGGCCGCGGCAACGCCTGCCGCAAGTCGGCCAGCCGCTCGCCGACTTGCCCCGGCTGCAGTGCGGTCATCGGCGAACCATGCGAGATATACAGGGAGGGCAAGCGGGTCATGGACAACTCCTTGATGGATCAAACAGCATCAGTGCGAGGGCTTCAACGCGAACGCCCCGTCGCCGAGCAACGCCTGGACGATCAGCAACACCGCCCATCACGCCGGGTATTCCCGGCCGCCGCCCGGATTGGAGACACCGAACCCGTTGGCACCATGCACCGTGACAATCGTACCCAGCAACAGCGGCACGCCCAGCAGCAGGGAGACAGCAAGGCCCAGTTCCAGCGTCATGCTGACGTACGCCAATGCAGCGGGCAGGCCGAGCGACTGGAAACAAGCCACGGTGCCGGCTGGCGTGAAGACCAACAGTGTGGTCAACCCATGGACCAGAAACAGCGCGCCCAGGCTGATGCGCAGCACCTTCGGAACGCGCATCACGGTTCACACGCCCCGGCAAACGACGCTGGCAACAGTTCGTCCCGTGCGTGGCCATTCTGCTGTCTTGACCGGTATGCGCACAATCCGGTTCCCTCATTCGCCAGGAGTGTCCATGAGCAAGATCGCCATTGTGTATTTCAGCGGCTACGGCCACACCGTCAAGCAGGCCGAAGCCGTGCATGCAGGCGCAGCCAGCGTTGGCGAGGCCACGCTGTACCGCATCGACCAGGACGGCAACCTGCCCGACGACGCCTGGGAGGCCATCAGTGCCGCCGACGCCATCATCTACGGCAGCCCCACCTATATGGGCGGGCCCGCGTGGCAGTTCAAGAAATTTGCCGATGCCAGCTCCAAGCCGTGGTTTGCGCAGGCATGGAAGGACAAGGTCGCTGCCGGTTTCACCAACTCGGCATCGGCGAACGGCGACAAGGCCACCACCATCCAATATCTGTGGACCCTGTCGCAGCAGCATGGCCAGATCTGGGTAGGCACCGGGCTGCCGCCAGCCAACACCAAGGCACACGGGCCGCAGGACGTGAACTGGACGGGCGGTTGGGGCGGCGCGCTGGCGATTTCGCCGTCGGACGCATCGGCGGACGAAGCACCGCCTAGTGGCGATCTGGAAACGGCCAAGCTGTTCGGCAAGCGGGTGGCCGAATTCGCCGCCAAGCTCAAGCGCTGATCGCACGTCATCACAGCCTGCGCAGTTCGGCAGCGTTGCCGGCCGAGCTGTGCGGGCTGTGATCAGCGCGTGGGCCACATCGCACTAACGCACCCCGCGCCATTGTTCCCTGACCTTTTGCTGCACGGAGTGCCCCACCATGCAAATCCGCACGCTTGGTCGCTCCGGCCCCACCGTTTCGGCTCTCGGCCTTGGCTGCATGGGGATGAGCGCGTTCTATGGCGACCGCAGCGACGAGGCCGCTTCGATCGCGGTGATCCACCGCGCGCTCGACCGTGGCATCAGCCTGCTCGACACCGCCGACATGTACGGCCCGCACACCAATGAAGTGCTGGTCGGCAAGGCGATTGCCTCGCGCCGGCACGAAGTGTTTCTGGCCAGCAAATTCGGCATCAAACTCGACCCCGACGATCCATCCGTGCGTGGCATCGATGGCAGCCCGGCGTATGTGCAATCCGCCTGCGAGGCCAGCCTGCGTCGGCTGGGCGTTGAGCATATCGACCTGTACTACCAACACCGCGTCGACCCCAACGTGCCGATCGAAGACACCGTAGGCGCCATGGCGCGCCTGGTCGAACAGGGCAAGGTGCGCTTCCTCGGTGTGTCCGAAGCGGCCGCTGCCACCATTCGCCGTGCGCATGCGGTGCATCCCATCACCGCGGTGCAGACCGAATATTCGCTGTGGTCGCGCGAGCCGGAAGATAACGGTGTGTTCGCCACGGTGCGCGAACTCGGCATCGGGTTCGTGCCGTACTCGCCGCTCGGGCGTGGTTTTTTGACCGGTGCGTTTTCGTCGCCTGACGAGTTCGATGCCGACGATTACCGCCGCCATTCGCCGCGTTTCCAGGGTGACAACTTCACCCGCAACCTGCAGCTGGTAGAGCAGGTCAAAGCGATCGCTGCCGCCAAGGGCATCACGCCCGGGCAATTGGCGTTGGCCTGGGTACTGGCGCAGGGCCAAGACCTGGTTCCGATCCCGGGCACCAAGCGGCTGGCCTATCTGGAAGAAAACATCGCGGCACTGGATGTGGCGCTGATGCCGGACGAACTGGCCCGCATCGATGCCATCTTTCCGGCGCAGGCGGCGGCCGGCACCCGCTATCCGGAAGCGATGATGGGCGCGGTCAACCGCTAGGCCGCGCGGCCTGATCGTCGTCTTCACAGTTCCACAGCGATCGTTGCGGCACTGCGTCGATGCCTGCGGAGCTTGGTGCGCACCAGTGCCTCGATCCAGACCTCACGCACGCGATGGATCGGTCTGTACCTGCACAGCAGCGCGCGTTTGATCGCGAGCAGGTCGAGCCGCCCGCCTGCGCTCACATCCTCGCCTCGCAGCCACTTGCACACTGGGTGCAGTCCACACGAACCATGCCCCATGCTGTCCTTCGTGATTCCCGCCCATGACGAAGCCGCTCTGATCGGCGACACGCTGCAATGCCTGCATGCCTGCGCGCAGGCCATGCAGCTGGACTACGAAGTGATTGTGGTCGCCGATGCCTGCGAAGACGCCACCGCGGACATCGCACGCAGCCATGGTGCGCAGGTGCTTGAGGTGCAGCTGCGCCACATCGCCGCGACGCGTAACGCCGGCGCGCAGGCCGCGCAAGGCGAACGCTTGCTGTTTCTGGATGCCGACACCTTGATCAACCCGCACGTCGTCGGCGCAGCATTGGCTGCGCTGGATGCTGGCGCGGTAGGCGGCGGTGCGCAGGTGCATCTGCAGGGCAAGCGGGTGTGGTCAGAGCGCGTGGCGCAAGCGTTGTTTGGCTGGTTTTTCCGTGTGTCCGGCATTGCGCCGGGCTGCTTTCTGTACTGCACGCGGGTGGCATTCGTCAGCGCGGGGGGCTTCGATACGCGCTACTACGCCGGCGAAGATGTGGCCTTGAGTCGGGCGCTGGCGCGCTGCGGACGCTTTGTGATCTTGCGCCAGACCGTGCACACCTCCGACCGCAAGCTGCGCAGCTTCTCCAAGCGCGAACACCTCGGCTTGCTGCTGCGATTTTTGTGGCGCGGACGGCGCATGCTGCAGACCCGCGACGCACTCGGCTTCTGGTATCAACGCCGGCGCTGAACAAAGCGTGTCCGCAACACCACGATCCACAGCGTCGCCTGACATCGAACCGGCACCTGGCACTGCTGGGCACTTACACTGTGCTGTCCGTTCCGGTTATACGAGTTGCGCCGCATGGCTGCTTTGCATCGCCCCGTCCTGATCGCTGTCATGTCTGCCGCGCTGCTGACCACCGCCGCGTGCCACCGCGATGGCGCGACACCGGCCGCGAGCACGCACCCAACGCCGCCCCCCAGCAAGCCCAAGCTCGGCGACTTCGGCTTCGATATGGCGGGTATGGACCGCAGCGTGGCGCCGGGCGAGGACTTCTTCGATTACGCCAACGGCAACTGGGTCAAGACCACGCAGATTCCGCAAGACCGCTCCAGCTTCAACAGCTTCGTCTCCATCGCCATCGAGACCGAGAGACATAGCCGCGACATCATCGAAGGCGCTGCCGCCAATGACCGCGTCACCGGCGAAGACAAGCAGATCGGCGACTACTACGCCGCCTATATGGACGAAGCCAGCATCGAGGCCAAGGGCGTGCGCCCGGTGCAACCAGAACTGGATGCGATCGCCCAGCTCGACGACAAGCAGGCGTTGGCGCGCACCTTGGGCGGCCAGCTGCGCGCCGATGTGGATCTGCTCAACTCCACCAATTTCTACACCGACCGGCTGTTCGGCCTGTGGGTGTCGCAAGACCTGCATCATCCAGGCCGCTACGTGCCCTATCTGGTGCAAGGTGGCCTGGGAATGCCCGAGCGCAGTTTCTACCTGGACGGTGGGCGCATGGCGCAACTGCGCGCGGCTTACCGTGCGCACATCGTCACGCTGCTGGAGCTGGCCGGCATCAGCGATGCGCCCGCGAAGGCCGAGCGTGTCCTGGCACTGGAAGTTGCCATGGCGCGCGTGCACGCCACCCCGGAGCAAACCAACAATGTGCAGGCCGGGGCAAATGCCTGGAAACAGTCAGATTTCACGCACAATGCTCCTGGCCTGGACTGGGCGCTGTTCTTCGACGCAGCCGGTCTGAGCGCACAGCAGGATTTCATCGTGTGGCAGCCGCGCGCAGTGAGCGGGTTGGCGGCGCTGGTGCAGTCCGAGCCGCTGCAGACCTGGAAGGATTACCTGAGCTTCCGCGCGCTCGATCGCGCCTCGCCGTATTTGTCCAAGGCCTTCGCCGACGAGCGCTTCGCGTTTTATGGCACCACGCTGGAAGGCACCCCGCAGCAGCGCCAGCGCTGGAGGCGCGGCATCGACGCGACCAACGCCGCATTGGGCCAAGCGGTTGGCAAGCGCTACGTGCAGAAGTACGTCAGAGCGCAGACCAAGACGCGTGCCGAAGAGATGGTCAAGAACATCATCACTGCGTTCGGCAAGCGCATCGATGCCCTGGAGTGGATGACTGCCGAAACCAAGCAACACGCCAAGGCGAAAATTGCCGGCTTGACGGTGGCGATTGGCTACCCCGACACCTGGCGCGACTACAGCGGGCTGGACGTGCGTCGCGACGATGCGCTGGGCAATGTGGAACGCGCCCAATTGTTCGAGTACCGCCGCAATCTGGCCAAGCTGGGCAAGGCAGTCGATCATCGCGAGTGGTACATGCTGCCGCAGGAAGTCAACGCGCTGAACGTGCCGCTGGAAAACCGCCTGATCTTCCCGGCTGCAATCCTGCAACCGCCGTTCTTCGACCCAGCCGCCGACGACGCGGTGAACTATGGCGCAATCGGTGAGGTGATCGGGCACGAGATCAGCCATAGCTTCGACAACATGGGCGCACTGTTCGACGAACACGGCGAGCTGCATAACTGGTGGACGCCGCAAGACCTGAAGAAGTTCGAGAGCGCCGGTAACGCGTTGGCCGCGCAGTTCAGTGCCTACAAACCGTTCGACGACTTGTCGGTCAACGGCAAGCTGACGCTGGACGAAAACATCGCCGACGTTGCAGGCCTGGCCACTGCGTACGATGCCTACCAGTTGTCGTTGCAGGGCAAGCACCCCCAGACCATCGACGGTTTCAGCCCGGATCAGCGCTTTTTCCTGGGCTTTGCACAGGCTTGGCGCGGCAAATACCGCGACGCAGCACTGCGCAATGTCGTCCTTACCGACGTGCACGCACCCGGTCGCTTCCGCGCGCAGACCGTGCGTAATCTGGATGCGTGGTATCCGGCCTTCGATGTGACGCAGGGCCAGCAGCTATATCTGCCGCCGGAGCAGCGGGTCAAGATTTGGTAGGTGTTGTTGGTGCGCTGGTGCCCTTGGCTGCAGCGCAGTTCTTCGACGCCACGGTCGACTGGCGTTGACGCCAAACACATCTGCTACGGAAGTTCCGCTCCCTGCGGGGCGACAAGGCACGGCTGACGCGCCACTGGCGCGCGTGCCTGGAGCGCCCGCACCGCAAGCGCGGGCCGGGGCGCCGAGCGGGGGTTGGGATGCGGGTAGGATCCCGCAGCACCCTGCCCGCCTTGAACAGCACCGCTGTCAGCCGTAAACGACGAGGCAACCGGCAAGGCGTCTTCTTCATGCCACTCGCGGGCCGCACCGCAACCCGGCCCCGCACCCACTACACGCTCTCAGGCCACTCCAGCAACATGGCTGGCGGCAACTCCATGCGCCGGCACGCGCGCGCAGACAGTCCGTCGCGCAAGGCCGTGCGAAACAGCGGCGACATGCTGCGTAGCAATCGTGCCGATGCGCGCGCCTGCGCGCGTTGCGTGATGCTGCGGCCGAGCATGTCGCCAGCCCAATTGGGCAACAAGGCCGTGCCAGCACCGAGAAACACGCGGCGCGACAGGCCTGCCGCGGGCACCGGCAGCTGGATGCTGGTGAGGATGTCGAGCACTTCGCGCGCGCGCATCCATGCGGAGCTCTCCAAGGACCGATGCAAAATATGCATCCACCTGCGCCTCGCTGGCCGGCACGTCGGCTGCGCCCAGCGCTTCGGCAACGCGCCGCGCTTGGTCGTAATAGCGGTCGGCGATATCGGCAGGCACATCGCGGCAATAACGCCGGCATCCCTGCAAAAACCCATAGGCTTCGGTGACATGCACCCAGGTGAGCAACTGCGGGTCGTTGGCGTCGTAGGGCACGCCGTCAGCAGTACGACCGCGGATATGCGAGTGGATGTTGCGCACGCGGGCAATCAGCTGCTCGGCCTCCGCACGCGGGGCGTAGGTCGTGCCGGCGACGAAGTTGGTAGTGCGCCGCAGCCGCCCGATCAGGTCAGTGCGGAAGTCGGAATGGTCGTAGACCCCGGCCAGCGCGCGCGGATGCAACAACTGCAGCATCAATGCGCACAAGCCGCCGGACAGCATGCCCGGAAATTCGGAATGGATGCGCCAGGTGATGCTGTCGGGCCCGAAGATGCCGGGATCGCCCAGCGGCTGATCGTATTCGATGGTGCTCTGACCCCGCGGAAACGCGTCGAGCACCCAGCGGCGGATCTATTTGGCGGCGGGGGCAGTGAGGGTACGCAGGACGGCTGACATGCCGCAATGATACGCAGCTCATCTGTAACGCCAGATCAGGGGAGTGCCGACCAGGCGTCTGCCCGTACGTCAGCGCTGGCGACGGCTCTGCAGTGACGGCCGTGCTGAGGCCGCAGAGATGGGGACGCTGTGACCGGGCATCTGTAAGGCGCATCGATCAGCCAGGCGCTTATCGTCCCCATCGCGCTACGCGCCGGCTCGGCGTGGCACAAGCCGCCTGCTTCGTCGCTTTCAACATGCCGGGCAAGACGGCTTGCTCGCCTCCCCGGACATGGCGATGGCCGCAGCATCAGGTGTGCAGTGCAGCAAGATCGGAGATGGCGCGCAGGCAGGCGTCGGCGGCAGTGCGCTAAATCCGCCTGAATTCAGCAATTTGTGCGCGCGTGCGCAGCATGGCGTGGTCACAGCTGCGCCTGGGGCATTGCCATGCACGGCAAAAGTGCTAGAACTAAGACCGTCCTGCACGCACTGCATCGCCAGCGCGTGTCGGACGCACCAGGGCACCGGCCGCGGCCAGTGCAGCAAGTCGTTCGTACCAGCCATCCGTCAGGAGCTTGTCATGATCGCTTTGTTCCAGGGTTTAGGCCTGCTATTGCAGGACAACGCACTCCATCGGCTCCCCTTCGACGAGCAGGTGGCTCACTGGCGCGACAAGACCGACGCGCAGCTCGATGAGGAGCTCACGTTGCTCAAGGTGGCCAAGAAACAGTGGGTGATCGCCTCGATCATCGGCTGGCAGGCGATCTCGCTGGTGTTGCTGGGGGTGATCACGCACCAGCTCTGGCAGAACGACTACCACCTGACCTTCAGCCGCATCGTGATCATTTTCACCTCGTGGACATCGATCTTGTTCGTGATGTGGTACATCGCCGATCTGTTCGACCACAGCGCCGGTTTCGAGCGGTGGTTGCGCGCCTTCAACAGCCGCGCGCGGGTGACGCCGGATGCCGATTCGGTGGAGTGCGTTGCCGACGCGCTGGACATGACCCGCCGCTACCCGGAAGTACTGCGCTACAAGCAGGAGGTGAGCTCCAGGCGCGAGCTGCGCCACGAAGACATCATCAACATGCGCGAAATGGGCCGGTTGCGCCGCTATACCGAACTGCTGCGCGAACTGGACCGCTTCGATGGCGCACCGCGGCTGGTGGTGAATTCCTGACAAACGCCGGCATGCGGATGCAGTGAAGCGTCGATCCAGCCGCATCCACCTGCAGCGATTATGCGCTGAATACAAGAACGGCCGATGCACAATGCACCGGCCGTTCTTCTTTAGAGCGGCTAACAACACGTCGCGAGCAGCTGTCAGGTGGGCGCGGACGGCGCGCTCACAACCGCAGTGGACGCGTGGTACACACCGATTCCGAGCACCGGCCGCGCCCGCCTGGCGGTGAGCGCTGTCGTTTTGTTAGCCGCTTTTATTCCCAGCCGCTCTTGCCAGCCGGCTTGCGACAGCTAGCGCCGGCCGGCAGCGCACCCGAACGTGCACGCACTCACGCCTGCGCAACCGGCTTCTCTACCGACGGGGTGCGCCAGCCGCTGCGCACTCCCCAGATGTAGAACACCACGCCCACTGCCGCAACCATGGCCAGATCGGTACCGTAGCTGAGATAGCCGTGGCCGCCGAATTTGCTGCTGCCGGCCCAGGACAGCAGCGCAATCATCGGCAGGTAGCAGATCATCCAGGCCGCGCCCTTGAGGTTGCGGCGCAGGTCCGGCCAGCCCTGCCTGGCTTGGTAGTAGCAGTACACCGGCAGCGCCACGACTATCAGCAGGATGATCTCGCCGGTCAGCGGCCAGCGCGCCCAGTACAGCAGTTCGGTGGCCATCACGAAGGCTACGCCGGCCAGCACCGGCAGCGCGGCGATGCGCAGCGGGCGGTGCAGTTCCGGGGCATGGCGGCGCAGCGCCATCGCGCTGATCGGGCCGGTGAGGTAGGAAATGATGGTGGCCACCGAGATCACCGCCGCCAGCGTGCCCCAGCCGCGGAAGAAGAACAGGAACACGAACGACACCGCCAGGTTGAAGAACATGGCCATGCGCGGCACGCCCCAGACCGGGTGCAGCTTGCCCAGTGCGGCCGGCATGGTGCCGTTCTTTTCCATGCCGTAGACCATGCGTGCAGTGGTGGCGGTGTAGGTGATGCCGGTACCGCTGGGGCTCACGAACGCATCGATGTAGAGCAGCATCGCCAGCCACTGCAGGTTGACGATGATGGCCAACTCGGCGAATGGCGAGCGGAAATCGATGCCGTGCCAGCCGGCCTTGGCGAGCAGATCCGGCGGCACTGCGCCGATGTAGGCCACCTGCAGGATCACGTAGACCACCGTGGCCAACGCGATCGAACCCAGCACCGCGAACGGAATGCTGCGGCCGGGGTTACGCGCTTCGCCGGCCAGATTCACCGGGCTCTGGAAACCGTTGAAACTGAAAACGATACCGGCGGTGGCCACCGCAGTGAGCACCGCGGCCAGGTCGAGCACTTGCGCATCGCCGTGGACGCCCACGCTGAAATTTTCGCTGTGGAAGCCGCTGGCGATCAGCGCCACGCCGGTCGCGGCGGGCACCGCCAGCTTGAACACCGTGATCAAGGTATTGGAGCGCGCGAACAGCTTGACGCTCCAGAAATTCAGCAAGAAATACACCAGCACCAGCACCGCCGAAATCAGCAAGCCGGGCACCGACAACTCGCCTGCCCCGCCAGGCGCCTGCGCATACAGTCCTTGCGCCCAGGCCCATGGCCAGGACGCCATGTACTGCACCGAGGCCTCGGCCTCGACCGGGATCACCGAGACGATGGCGATCCAGTTGGCCCAGCCGGCGATGAAGCCGACCAGCGAGCCGTGCGAGTAATGGCTGTAGCGCACCATGCCGCCGGATTCGGGGAACATCGCGCCCAGTTCGGCATAGGACACCGCGATGGTGGTGATGATCGCCGCGCCCAGCACCCAGGCCCAAACCGCATCGGGACCGGCCAGCCCGGCCGCGCGCCAAGCGCCAAACAACCAACCGGAGCCAATAATCGAGCCCAAGCCAGTAAGCATGAGGGCGAAGGGGCCAACGTCGCGGCGTAGCGCATGTTCGGACATGAAAAGCCTGTCAGTGAGGACGCCGTGAACCGGCAACAAGCGTGTAATGATCGCAGAAGCGGCCGCGTGCCGTCAGTGCCTATTCAGGCTTACTGACGTTTTCCTCGTTCGTCCCCGGCAGATCCAGTGAACCGCGGCCCACCCGCGCCTCAGCCGATGCCGCTCAGCCATGGCAGTCGGCCCGTGGTGCCGCGGTATCCACGCAGGTGTGCGCCTGGCCGGAGACGCCGTGGAATTCGCGTACCTGCCCCGGCGTCAGCGCAACACTGTCCAGTGTCTTGCGGGCGCAGGCCGGCGCGCTGGCGGTGTCCCGGCGCGGCGGGGCGCGCACTGTTCTTCGTAGATCAGGTAGTAGCAGTGACCAGAATCGCTGGCCAGGCAATGCACGTTGGTCGTGGTCGCGGTGGTCAGCGTCTTGCTGAAGATCACATCGCGGGTGGCACGGGTGATCGAGGTGGTGCCATTGCGTTCATGGCAGCCGGCCAGGGCGAGCAGGCAATACACCAGGGAGGCGATCAGGCGCATGGAGGAAATCCTTTCATTGATGCAAACGGGGGAATCCAGACTGGCCGACACCGCAGCTGCTTAGACGTGAGACGGATGCGGACGCTGCACGGAAACGGATGGACCACTCACGCTTGCACTTCGGGTTGAGCGCGCCGTCCGCATCTGCCTGACGACCGCCCGCAACGTCGTGCTCACCGCACCTGCATCCCGCGGAATAGGCTCATGAACGGCTGGCTGACAGTCAGCGTTTCGCTGCGTCCGCGCACCGCCAGCCGGCCCTTGCCGGTGTCGTCGCGCACGACCGAGGCCACTGCCTTCATGTTGACGATGGTCGAGCGGTGGATCTGCTTGAACACCTGCGGGTCTAGCACATCCAGCAGTTCGCGCAATGGCGTGCGCAACACCGCTTCGCCGGCAGCGGTCATCACCGTGGTGTACTTCTGATCGGCCTGGAAATACGCCACCTCTTCCAAGGCGATCAAGCGCGTCTCGCGGCCGCTGCTGGCGGTGAGCCAGGCCAGCGGCGGCGCAGCACTGGCCGCCGCCGGGCGTGCCGACAGACGCTGCAACAAGGCCTCCAACAGCGCGCCATCCGGCTGGCCAGCAGCGGCGCGTGTTGCACGCGCTGCCAGGCAGCCTGCAGGCGCTCGTGGCTGATGGGTTTGAGCAAGTAATCCACCGCACCGTGTTCGAACGCGTCGATGGCGTACTGGTCGTAGGCAGTGACGAACACCACCTGGCTGCGCGGGCCGACCTGGCGCATCGCACGCGCCACCTCGATCCCGGTGAGGCCGGGCATGCGGCTATCCAGAAACGCCACGTCCGGCTGCTGCGTGGCGATGACTTCCAGCGCACTGGCGCCGTCTTCGCAGTCGCCGACGATCTGCAGCTGCGGGCACACCTCGGCCAGCAGGGTCAGCAACGACTGCCGCAGCAACGCTTCGTCTTCTGCAACCACGGCACGCAGTGCGCTCATGCCTGCACCTGCGGGGCGTGCGCAGCCACGGTAGGCATCGGCGGCGGTGAGGGTGCAGCAACCAGCTGCGCCGGCAATGGCAGGCTGGTGGTGGCCGCCACCCCGCTGGGGAAAGTGGACACGATGGCAAAGGTCGCCTTGTCGGCATAGATCAACTTCAGCCGCTCGCGCAGGTTCTTCAGGCCGATGCCGGTGCCCTGGCTGTGCGTGTTCAAGCCCTGGCCATCGTCGGCCACGGTGAGCGTGGCATGGTCGTCGTGGCGACGCGCCAGAATCCACACGGTGCCGCCGCCTGGCTTGGCTTCCAGCCCGTGCGTGATCGCGTTTTCCACCAGCGTCTGCAACATCATCGACGGCAGCGGAAGCGCACGCAGTGCGTACGGCACTTCCACCTGCAAGGCGAGCCGCGTGCCCATGCGGATGCGCAGGATCTCCAGGTACGCCTGGGTGCGTTCGAGTTCTTCGCCCAGGGTGGCGATGGCACCGTCGGCGCTGGGCAGCGAGCGGCGCAGGTACTGGATCAGATCGCCGATCATGATCTCCGCACGCGGCGGATCGGTGCGCGCCAGCACGTGCGCGCTCGCCAGCGTGTTGTAGAGAAAGTGCGGTTCGACCTGCGCATGCAGCAGATTCAGACGCGCCACGGCCAGTTCCTTTTCCATCACCGATTGCTCGGCGGCGGCCTGTGCGTCGCGACGCTGCTCGCCGACCCGGCGCACCACCGCGCGATTGATCGCCTCGGCGTTTTCGTAATTGCTGCCTTCGTCCACCGCAAACAGATCCACCCAGGCGCCAGCATCGGGCTCGCACAGCACGGTGACGCTACTGGTGCCCTGCCCCGGCGCGATCGTCGCCAGGATCTGGTTGTGGGTAATGGCAAAGCGCGCGAACAGATTCCAGCGCGACAGCTGGCGTCCTTCATACGGGTCGATGCGGCGCACCTTGGCACGGATCAGCAGGCTGCCCGGCGCACACTCGATGTCCTGCACACGTGGCAGCGCACGCACCGCCTCTTCCGTCACCGCAAAGCTTGCCTGCACATCCAGCGGCACTTCGATCTGGCGGCGCTGACGGGTGGACAAGGTGGTGTGATCCAGCCGATCGGCGATCAGGCGAACGCGCCGCACATGGGTGATCGAACTCATCAAGGCCAGCGTCAGAAGGACCATGCAGGCCAATGCGAAGATCGGGCCGATGACGCCGAACAGCTGCGCCCACATGAGCCCTGCCACCACCAACGCGGCGGCCCAGACGAACACGATACGCACGATCAGGAACACGCTGGCGGACACGGATGGCAGCGCGTTGGGATGGGACGCGGCGAGCATAGCCGGCGCGCGCCACGACGGAAGCCCCGGGCGACGAATGGCCGCCAGCGCGGCATCACGCGCCGGGATTGCGGTGCCAAACCGTGGCGCTGCGGCGCAGGCAGCGGTAGATGCGCGCGCTATGCTGTGCGCCTGCCGGTACTGCGCGTGCAGCGTTCGGCGGCCGCCAGCGGCGGATCGCACGGAGTGGTATCACCACAGAGTGCGACCACGCAGGCGTGGCTTGCCGCGGCGTGGCGAGCACCTCACCCATCACAGCACGTAAGGCAGTTGCATGCACCGTCGTCATTTTCTACGCAGCGCCGGTGTTGCGCTGGCGGCCGCTTCCACGGCCAGCCGGGCAGCAACCGACAAGGCGCTGGCCATCGCGTCCACTGCGCAGCCGCAGACGCCACCGGGTACTTCGCCTGCGCCGTTCGCGGCGATGCCGCCATTGGCACCGATGCGCGCCTCGGTCGATCGCATCATCGCCATCAACGGGTGTACGCGCCCGTTCCGTGCGCAGGGGCCGCGCATCGAAGCCGAGCGCATCGGCCGCAAGACGATGGTGCACAACTACGGGCATGGCGGCAGCGGGTGGTCGCTCTCCTGGGGCGCGGCCGAACAGGCGCTGCGGCTGGTGCATGCAGCCGACCCTGCCGCGCGCGAATTGGCGGTGATCGGCTGTGGCGCGATCGGCCTGACCACCGCCCTGGTGGCCCAGCGCGCCGGCTTGCGCGTGCGCATCTATGCGCGCGAACGTCTGCCGGATGTGCGCTCGTTCTACGCCACCGGCGTGTGGTCGCCGGATTCGCGCGTGTGCACCAGCGAATACGCCACTGCTGATTTCAAAACGCGCTGGGAACAGATGGCGCGCACGTCGTTTCGCCGTTATCAGACCTTGCTGGGCCTGCCCGGTGAGCCGATCGAATGGCGCGATGGCTACGTGCTCTCGGATGTGCCGTTCGATCAACCCATCGCGTCGACCGAAGCGCATGAGCCGGACTATCCGCCGCTGGAGCGCGAACTGATCGATGATCTCGGCCCGGGCTCGCAACCGGTGGCGGCCGGCAGCCATCCATTTCCGGTGCCATTCGTGCGCCGCTACAGCCAGCTCACCTTCAACATCAGCGCCTATGCGCGCATATTGATGGAGGACTTTCTGCAGGCAGGCGGCGAGCTCTACACGCGGGAGTTCGAGCACCCGCGCCAGTTCGGCGACCTGCACGAGAAGATTCTGATCAATGCCACCGGTTACGGTGCGCGCGCACTATTGGGCGATGAGAGCGTGATTCCGGTGCGCGGGCAAACCGCACGCTTGATCCCGCAACCGGAAGTCACCTATGGCCTGGTCTGGCGCGCCCACAATCTCAATGTCGTGCCGCGGCGCGATGGGCTGCTGGTGCAAGCGCAAGGCGCACACGACTTCAATAATGCCGATGGCACGCCTGACCGCGCGGCATCGGAAGCGGCGGTGCGTGAGCTGGCGAAGCTGTTCGCAACAAGCTGAGCGGTGCGCACGCGTTGGTCGCCTGCGTGCGGATTGCACACGGTGCGTGCGCTTGCTTTCATGTCCAGTGGCGTCGGCCAGATGTCACCTCTTCGGATGGTTACGCCAGGCCGATCACTGCACGTGCGCTGGTCGTCGGACGATCAATGGCTGCCAAGCGTAGCTACACCACCTACAGGTGGACGTTCACGGCGCACGCAAACCGCAGTGCATGCGTCATGCGTGCGGCACTGAGCATCCGCCGCGCTCGCCTGGCGGTGTGTGCAGTCGTTCTGTCAGCGCTCTGAATGCCGCCCTGCATCGCAGCGCTAATGGCCTTCAAGCGACGCCTGCAATGCACTGGCTGGCGCGGCATCGCCGCTGATCAGATCGTCGCAGCGCAAGGCCACGCCTTTGCGCCTGCCTTTCTCGACCAACTTCAAACCTTGCGGATCGATGATCAAGGTGTATGCCTGCTCGCCGATCTGCAGTTCGCGGCGTAATGGTTTTCCTGATTAGCCCCGACCCTCAGCTGGATGTTTGTTGCAGTCCTGCACATAGCTTCGTTTGACCGATGTTTTCCATGACGTCTGACTCTAGGTGCTGCTGACGCGAGGAGACGGTGCGACGTTCTTTCAGCCAAGACCCCATGGCGGCCTGGCATTGGGCGGGTTTCGCGATAAGCTGGGAGGTGCTGCAGCTGAAGGTCAGGGCTAATCAGGAAAACAGATAGCCGCCCGGGCGGATGCCGAAATGAAAGATCGGGATGACCCGATTCTGCAATTCGGCATCCAGATAGATCAGCAGATTGCGGCACGAGACCAGATCCAGCCGCGAAAACGGCGGATCCTTGACGATACTGTGCTGGGAGAACACGCACAGCTCGCGCAGTTCCTTGTTCACCACATAGGTGTCGCCTTCCTTGACGAACCAGCGCCGCAAGCGCTCAAGCGCAACCTCGCCCACGATGCTGGAGGCATAGCGCCCCACCCGCGCGGTGGCCAGCGCACGCCCGTCGATATCGCTGGCGAAGATCTGGATACGTGGCGCGCTGTCCAGGGTTTCGGCATGCTCGCGCAGCAGCATCGCCAGCGAATAGGCTTCTTCGCCGGTGGAGCAACCCAGCACCCAGACGCGCATGCTGTCGTCGGTGTGCTTGCCCTGAAACAACCGCGGGATCACCTGCTGCTCGAGCAATTCGAATCCGCGGCGGTCGCGAAAAAACTTGGTCACGCCAATCAGCAGGTCGTTGAACAGCTGCAACGGCTCGTCGAAGCGGTAGCGCAGGATGTGCAGATACTGCTCAAGCATTTCCACCTGCGCGACCTGCATGCGCTGCTGCACGCGACGCAGGAACGTGGCGCGTTTGTAACCGTGAAAATCGTGGCCGGTGGTATTGCGCAGGATCGCGGCAATCTGGCTGAGCTTGTCGCTCTCGCTGCCATTGCACAGGCCCAGCGGTCCCGGATGACCGAAGCCGTGGTGACGCTGCATGTGCGCAGCGATGCGTGCAGCCACTTGTGGCAGCGGCAGGATGTCGTCGGTGATGGCAGCCGGATTATTTGCGCTGCGCAGATCCAGCCCATGCAGCGAGGCATCGTCCACGGCCAGCGCCAGGCCGCCGCATTCCTTGATCGCTGCCGTGCCCAGCGTGCCGTCGCCGTCGAAACGCCCCATGATCAGACCGATCACATTGCCGTCCTGATCGTGCGCCATCGACACGAAGAAACTGTCGATCAACCCGTGGTCGCTTTCGCCGTTGGGCAATGCCCGCAGGCGGATACGCCCTTCCTCCAGCGTGACCACGGTATCGGCAGGCGGTAGATAGAAGCGCCCCGGCTGCAATTTCTCGCCATCGAAGGGCACCGACAACAGCGTGGCTTGTTTACCAAGCAATGCGCGCAGGTGCGCCTCGTCCAGCAACTGGCGATCGCGCAGCAGCAGCATGATCGCCAGATTCGCAGCGCCTGCTACCGCATCGAGCAATTCTGCCAAGCGGCCTGCATCAAGCCGCGCGGCGCCCACGCCCAGCACGAATAAGGGCGGCTGCGTGGCGATGTCAGGGGCGGTCTCGGTGCTGGAAATTTCGTCGTCGGTCATGGCGGCACTATCGTTCGCAACGCTGAGCTCAGGCGCAATCGGCGATGATTGCTCAAAGCACGGCAGACCGCCATGCAGCACTTGTCTCCCAACGCCTGTATGCACTCGCGTGTCTGCATTGAGGAGACCGGTCTTGGAAGGGCGTGCTTACGCGCCGCGTTAACCTGCGATCCAGGCACCATTCGCACGCGCGTCGTCTGACGCGCCATCGTTCTGGAGCCTGCCATGCATGAGACTGCACTCACCGGCCGCCGCATTCTTGTGGTCGAGGACGATTTTTTGCTGGCCGAATCGCTCAACGACTTGCTGGTGGAAGCCGGCGTCCGCGTGCTGGGACCCGTGGGCAATGTGCCCGATGCGCTCTCGCTGGTGGCATCCGGTCAGGCCATCGATGGCGCGTTGCTGGATGTCAATGTGCGCGGACACGCCGTGTTTCCGGTCGCCGATGCGTTGATGGAGCGCGGCGTGCCGTTTTCGTTCTGCTCCGGCTACGACCGCTACACCTTGCCGGCCCGCTTTGCGCATCTGTCCTACTGCATGAAGCCCTACAATCCACTCACGATCACCACCTTGCTCAGCCACCAGACCGAGCCGGCCAATCACTGATCGGTGTTTTCGCCGGGGCAGTATCGCCGGGACGTTCGCCAGCCTGCTGCAAGGCGCGCTCTGCTTCGCCAAGCTGATTGAGCAACTCGACTGCAGATTGATGCGCCGTGCGCAGCGTTTCCAGCGGCTTGGACGTTTCGTTACGCAATGCGTACAACGCAAAGCCCATCACATTGAGCCGGTTGCGCAACTCGTGCAGCAGCTCGCGCCGCTGCCCACGCGGTGCGTCAGTCACTACGCATCCTTGTCGCTGAGCCGGTTGTGCAGGGTGCGCACGCTGATACCCAGTTCACGCGCCGCGGCCTTCTTGTTGAAGCGCGTGCGTGCCAGTGCCGATTCGATCATGGCGTCTTCGGCCTGGCGCATGGTCCAGCCAGCAGGAATCAGCAAGCCGTCTTCGTCGGCCTGCGGTACGGCCTGCTCCACATCCGGTGCGCTCAACAGATCGCCATCGGAACGCAGATACAGATAGTGGATAAACGAGCGCAACTCGCGCACGTTGCCCGGCCAGACGTGGCACGCCAGATAACGCAGCAGCGACTTGGTCGGCAACTTGCGTTTGCCATACTTGACGTTGAGCTCGTCGATCACGCGCAGCCCGAGCAGGCGCGCATCGCCACGGCGCTCGCGCAACGGCGGCACCTGAATCGGGTATTCGTTGAGACGGTAGAACAGGTCTTCGCGCAGCACCGCCTGCTCGCGCTGCACATGCTGATGCGTCGCTGCCACCACGCGCGCGTCCAGTACGATTTCTTCGTTGCCGCCCACGCGCATGAAACTGCGCGATTCGATCGCCCGCAGCAGATACACCTGCAACCGCTTTGGCATTTCGCCAATTTCGTCCAGGAACAGCGTGCCGCCTGCCGCCTGCTCCAGGAACCCGGCGTGCCGACGGTCGGCACCGGTGAAGCTGCCGCGCTCGTGGCCGAACAACTGGCTGGCCAGCAACTCCTCTGGAATGGCGCCGCAGTTGACCGGCACGAAGCGGCCGCTGCGGCCGGACACGCGATGGATGGCGCGCGCGACCAGATCCTTGCCGGTGCCGGTTTCGCCGGTGACCAACACATTCAGATCGGTCGGCGCGACGCGCACGATGTCCTTGCGCAGCATCACGATGCTGTCGCTTTTGCCAACGATGCCCAGGTTGCCTTGTTGCGCTTCGCGCAGTCCGCCAAGCACACGCTCCAGGCGTTCCGGCGCAAATGGCTTGGTCAAGAATTCGCTGACCCCGAACTGCTGCGCACGGCCCTGGGTTTCACGCGCGTAATCGCCCGACACCACGACGATCTGTGGAGTGTGATCCGGGTCGAGCCGTTCGATCAGATCGAAACCGCTGCCGTCTGGCAGGCCAACATCCACCACCAACAGGTCGGGAAAGTTACTGTCCAGCCAGCGGCTGGCTTCGCCAAGGGTGTGGATGCCCTTAGCACGGAAGCCGCTATCGGTGGCGAGTTCAACCACCTGATCGCAGAACTCCACGTCGTCGTCGATGATGGCGCAGGAAAGACGGTCCATGAGCGCTTCTGTCCGCAATGACTGTTACATGTTCAATTGAAAATTGTGACGGCCGCGCGAAGTGCACTGACACACCACCTCGGAAGTTGCATGCGGTCACGGTCTGTGCATGGCACGGCGCTCTCCCCTCAAGTCGAGCTGCCGTGATGGCGACGGGCGAAGTACGCATGGAAGCGATCGATTGCGCTAGTGCCAAGCGTCATGGTCGCGGTCGTTCGCCGTCTCGAAAGTGGCGAAACGTCGAGGAGCGCAAGGTTTGCGGCGGCACTGCAGCACGTCCAAAGGAAGGTGCCGGTCTGGTCGAGCGCTGGGTCAGCTCGATTGCGTGTCTGCATCGGTGCCAGGATATCAGCCGGAGATGACGTAAGCCGACGCCGCCGTGGTGCCGCATGAACCCGTCAGAAAACCGCGTCGGGCCTGCTGTGTTGCCAACACGCTACGCCCGGCTCGCGGAGAGCGCGTGCACAGCGTGTTCATACCATCCGTTCCACTTGCCGCCAACACGCGCTGTCTGAAGCGAAACGAGGTGTCTTATACACGCAGTCTCCGCGCCCGTGCAGGCCGATGTGCAAACGGAGCTGGACGACTGGCGGGGTGAACATCGCCGTGGCCCGCTTGGTTATCACGTGTTCGACGGGATTCCCGAAGGCACCATCCGCGCGGTGTGCATGGCGTACAACGCGCGCGCCCGCTTGACTGATGCGGAAGCGATCAAGGCAGTCGCGACGCGCTCTGCCTTACCCCCGGCTCGACGAATGCCGTGTTCGCCGATTGGCTGGTGCCGCGCGGCCTGCGCCATGTGCGCGGAGCGTGATGCGACGCACAGTTGCGCTCACTTGATTCGCGCAGTGCACGTCTACGTTGACTGCCCGATGTCCCTCACGCGCCGTCATCGTGATGCACGGTGCGCTCGGTCACTCTTTTCCGCGCGTGATGCGCGCAGGCTTGTCGCCATCCGCTGCGTGCGCCACGAGGCGGTAAACCGCGTTCGCCGCCAAGCGCGCCTGCTTGCGCACGCGACTGTTGCCAGCTGCGCTTGTCGTCGCCCGGCTGGTGCCCGCACCGCGGACTCTGTGCTGGCACGGCCGCACACCGAAAGGGCGTTAGGAGAGATCTGTGGAAGCGCTGCTGCTGTCTCGTATCCAGTTCGCCTTCGTCATTTCCTTCCATGTGCTGTTTCCCGCCTTCACAATTGGCCTGGCCAATCTGCTGGGCTTTCTCGAGTGGCGCTGGCTGCGGACGCACGACGACGCGTGGAAGCGACTGTACTTTTTCTGGCTACGGATCTTTGCGGTGTCGTTCGGCATGGGCGTGGTGAGCGGCATCGTGATGGCGTTCCAGTTCGGCGCCAACTGGCCCGAGCTGAGCCGCATCGTCGGCAGCGTAATCGGCCCGCTGCTGAGCTATGAAGTGCTCACTGCGTTCTTTCTGGAAGCCAGCTTCCTGGGCGTGATGCTGTTCGGCTGGGGCCGGGTGTCCGAGCAGCTGCATTTTTTTGCCACCTGCATGGTGGCGATCGGCACGCTGGTGTCCACGTTCTGGATCTTGTCGTCCAACAGCTGGCTGCATACCCCGCGCGGCTACGCGATGGTCAACGGCATCGTGCAGCCGGTCAGCTGGATGCAGATCATCTTCAACCCGTCGTTTCCGTATCGACTGGTGCACATGGCGCTGGGCTCGTTCATCACCACCTGCTTCGTGGTTGGCGGCGTCGGCGCTTATTACGTGCGCAAGGGGCTGCACGTGGATGCGGGCGCGCGCATGTTGCGCTTGTCTGTTGCATTTGCCGCCATCGTGTTGCCGATCCAGATAGTGGTGGGCGACCAACACGGGCTCAACACGCTGGAACATCAGCCGCTCAAGGTGGCCGCGATGGAGGCGCATTGGCATAGCGAAGGCAATGGCGCCGGTGTGCCCTTGGTGGTATTTGCCCTGCCCAACGCCGAGGCCCAGCGCAACGATTACGAGATGGCCATCGCGCGCCTGGGCAGCCTGATCCTGACCCATAGCGCGGACGGCGATATCACGCCGCTGACCTCGGTACCGCGCGATCAACGGCCGCCGGTGGCGCCGGTGTTCTTCGCCTTCCGCATCAGGGTGGGCCTGGGCATGGCGATGCTGTTGCTGGCCTGGATCTCGGCCATTGCGTGGTGGCGCGGGCGCTTGCACGCCACACCGCTGATCCTGGTCTGGAACGTGATGCTGCCCGCCGGATTCATTGCATTGGTGGCCGGCTGGTTCGTCACCGAGATCGGGCGCCAGCCATGGGTGGTGTACGGGCTGCTGCGCACCGCCGATGCGGTGGGCCCGCAATCGCCGGTGACGGTGGCAGTGTCGCTGCTGGTGTACGTCTTGGGGTATGCCTTCGTGTTCGGCTTCGGCATCTTTTATCTGACCAAGCTGGTGCGCGCCGGGCCGCAAGCCAGCCGCGACGGCCCGGATGTGGCCGGTGGCGAGCACACGCCGGCACGCCCGCTGTCTGCGGCAGACACATCACTGGAACAGGAGAACACGCCATGGAACTGAGTGACTGGTTGCCGGTGGTGTGGTTCGGCGTGATTGGCTTCGGCGTGCTGATGTACGTGGTGCTGGACGGCTTCGTGCTCGGGCTGGGCATGCTCGCACCGTTCGCGCGCGACGAGCAGGAAGTGGATCTGATGATGAATACCGCCGCGCCGATCTGGGATGGCAACGAGACCTGGCTGGTGCTTGGCGGCGCCGGCCTGTTCGCTGCGTTCCCCACCGCGTATGCAGTGATTCTATCCGGCCTGTACCTGCCGGTGCTGTCGATGGTGATGGCACTGGTGTTTCGTGGTGTGGCGTTCGAATTCCGCTTCAAGGCGCAGCGCTCGCGCCGGTTGTGGACGTTGTCGTTCATCGCCGGCTCGATCATGACCGCCTTCGCGCAAGGTATCATTCTTGGCGCGCTGGTCGAAGGCATACCACTGGAAAACGGTCGCTACGTCGGCGGCGTGTTCGGCTGGTTCAGCCCGTTCACCATCCTCACAGGTGCTGCGCTGGTGTCTGGTTATGCCTTGCTCGGTAGCACCTGGCTGATTCTCAAGACCGAAGGCCGCACACACACGCTGGCGAGGCAACTGACAAAACCGCTGGTGGGTGTCGTGGTGACGTTCGTGTTGCTGGTCAGTGCGTGGTTGCCGTTCCTGAGCTCGCATGTGATGGCGCGCTGGTTCGAGCACGGCAATTTCTGGTGGCTGTCGCCGATTCCGCTGATGACCGCAGTCGTCGCGCTCGCACTTTGGCGCAGCAGCGACATCTCACGTAGCGATGCGTCGCCGTTCCTGCTGACCCTGGCGATCTTCGTGCTGGGCTTTATCGGCCTGGTGCTGGGCATGTGGCCGTATCTGGTACCGCCCAGCTACACCATCTGGCAGGCGGCATCGCCGCCGTCGTCGCAGATCTTCCCGATGGTGGGCCTGGTCATCCTGTTGCCGCTGGTACTTGGCTATACGGTGTGGTCGTACCGTGTGTTCCGCGGCAAGATCGCTGCCGACGTCGGTTATCACCACTGAGACGGCACGGGGATGAGACCGATGCAGAATGCAATACGCTAAGAACCTGTTCACAATCTTATTCAAACCGTGCAAACTCCACGAATGCGCGAGAAGAACTATCCAAGTGACGTGAGCCGTGAGCGGTTCGAGCAAATCCGCCCGATTCTGGAGCAAGCCCGCAAGCGCACCAAGCCTGTGACAGTGGATATGTATGAGGTGTGGTGCGCAGTGCTGTATCTGCTACGGACAGGTTGCCCGTGGCGTGCGTTGCCCAGTGACTTTCCGAAGTGGCGCACGGTGCATTCCTACTTTGCCAAGTGGAGCGAAGTGGACGATGAAGGAATGAGCCTGCTGGAGCGGGCGCTTAAAAAATCAGGTTGGCGCGGCCCGCGAGAAACAGGG